>PBAM01000030.1 GCA_002716285.1 Acidimicrobiaceae bacterium | reverse complement strand
TCTTCCCACCAGCGGTGATGATTATGTCTTTTTTACGATCCGTAATCCATAAATGGCCACGTTTATCTATGTGCCCTATATCTCCGGTATGCAACCATCCATCGATAATCGTTTCTTTAGTTGCTTCTGGATTTTTGAAATATCCGTTAAATGTTCCATCTGAACGTGTAAGTATTTCTCCATCTTCTGCTACACGCACCTCAGAAAAAGGTAGTGGCTTTCCAACAGAGCCGAAGCACAAATCATCAACAGGAACAATGGTTGCAACAGCAGTATTTTCAGTCATCCCATACCCCTCACGTACAGGCACACCGACTGACATCANGAATTCNAGNACCTGGGGNGCGATCGGTGCAGCTCCAGATAGAGCTTCACGAACTCGCATCATTCCTATTCTTTTTTTCAATGACCTGAAAACGAATAACCAGCCGATTCCAAACCATATCGAATCNANAAAAGTGTTTTTATTTTTTAAACGCCTTTGCAACATTAAGCCACCTTGTTTTATCCAATAATTAAAAACAGCTCGTTTAAGCCATGTCGCATCATTTGACCGAATCTGAATAGCNGCTANCATTTTTTCCCANACACGCGGAACACCCAGAAAAAACGTTGGTTGCACTTCTCGTANATCTTCCATAAANGAATTAGTATCTTCACCAAANTTGACGACGTACCCGTGGTATACACCGTTAGCAACTGAGATAACACGTTCAGCCACGTGGCACAAAGGAAGATATGACAAAACCTCGTCATTTTTATTGTATTTATATACAGAACCCCATGCGATTGCCGCAAATCTCAAATTTTGGTGGGTTATCATCGCGCCTTTTGGAGGGCCTGTTGTACCTGATGTATAAACAATTATTGCTGTTTCAGAAGACGAGATAGTTTTAATCATTTCCTCAAAACTTTCTCCAACAACAGAATCACCTAAATCAAGTAGCTCCTGAAACGTAACAANCCTTGGATCATCCAACTCCTTTACACCTCGTGGNTCAATGACAATTATTNTCTGCAACTTTTCTAATCGATCCCATGCTTCTAATGCTTTATCAAGTTGCTCCTCGTCTTCAACNACTAGGACACTGGCCTCGGAATGACTCAGAAGATATTCGACTTCCGCTGCCGGACTCGTTGGATAAATTCCAACTGAAACTGACCCGATTGTTTGAGCTCCTAAATCGGCAAAAACCCATTCGGGTCTGTTTTCTGAATGGATTGCAACTTTGTCACCTTCTCGAACTCCAAGTTCATAAAAGCCAAATGCAATAGATCTAACATTGCTCAAATATTCTTCCCATGTGAATTCTCGCCAAATGCCGAACTTCTTGTGACGCATAGCCACATCTTTGGGACGTGTCTGTGCATGTTCAAGAAGTTTGGATGGCAGGTTAATCAATTCATTTTCTGGTACAACGACTTCATCAATAATTTGAGACGTCATGAAGCTTCTCCTAAATAAGCAGCGATAACACGTGGATTGTTTTGTATATCTTTCGGAGGTCCTGTCGCAATTGTTTGTCCGAAATCAAGTGCCATTACACAATCAGCTATGTCCATCACCATNGCCATGTCATGNTCAACAAGCAAAATGGAAACTCCCAATTCATTGTTAATTTCAAGAATGTANCTGGCCATGTCTTCAGTTTCCTCAAGATTCATCCCAGCAACAGGTTCNTCTAGCAGAAGTATCCGTGGTTCCATCGCAAGGGCTCGTCCTAATTCCACACGTTTTTGAATTCCATAAGGAAGTAAACCTACTGACTGATAACGATGGGGTTGAAGCTCAAGCAAATCAATAATTGCTTCAATCTTTTGGCGATTTATCATTTCTTCATTTTTAGCGCGACCCCACCAAAAAGCACCTGAAAAAAATCCTGTCTTCATCTGGAGGTGACGACCAAGCAATAAATTATCTATGAGGTTCAAATTCATGAACAATCCAAGATTTTGAAAAGTTCTACCGACACCTTGACGTGCCACATTTACAGGGCGTTCACCTACCAATTCCCTACCTTCAAAAAGAATCGACCCTTTCTGTGGCTTGTATACACCGTTTATNCAATTAAAAATTGATGTTTTCCCAGCACCATTTGGACCGATTATCGCAAAAAGGTCACCTGATTGAACGGTGAAACTAACGTCTTCGAGAGCGGTTACTCCTCCAAAACGAAGTGTTACATGACTGANGTCAAGTATTGTCGTGGAGTTCATCAGGCGCTCCATCTTTTTCTACGACGATAGGTTTTTACATCTCTAAANGAACGCCGTCCTGCTTCACCGACACCCAGGTAAAACTCTTTAATATCATCATCCTGCAATAACTCTTCACTCGATCCATCACGAACAATTCTCCCGTTTTCAAGCACATATCCCCGGTTAGCAATTGAAAGCGCCATTGTCGCATTTTGTTCTACCAACAAAACACTTGTTCCTTGTTTATTTACGGTTTTAATAATGTCTCTCATCTGTTGAACAAGCAACGGTGCCAGACCTAGAGANGGTTCATCAAGTACTAACAATCTGGGTGCAGTCATAAGTGCTCTACCTATAGCTAACATTTGTTGTTCTCCACCTGATAGGTAGCCCGCAATCGAATGGGAACGAGAAGCCAAAANCGGGAANAGACCTACAACACGGTCGTGTGCTTCTGAGATTTTATGACGTGAAGTTACTGTATACGCGCCTGCTCGAAGGTTTTCCTCAACCGTTAATTCTGCAAAAATTCTCCGCCCTTCCATGACTTGCGATAAACCCGCACGCACCAATTTTGAAGGATCGTATCTGTTTGTTTTTTTACCAAGAAAAGAAACAGAACCTTTTGTTATACGACCTCTGTGTATATCCAATAACCCAGTTATTGATCTCAATAAAGTTGTTTTTCCGGCTCCATTGGCACCCAAAAGAGCAACGATTTCTCCTTCTGAAACGTTTAATGAAATACCACGAAGGACGAGTATTACTTCGTTGTAAACGACTTCAAGGTTCTCAACTGAAAGTATTAGAGAATCTCTATTTTCTAGAATTTTAGATTCTATTGGGCTCATGTTAACCAACTAAAAGTTTAGGGCCCATGGGTTAAACCCATGGGCCCTAAATTTGTTACCAATTCAATTAGAAGTCGTAATCGGAAGCGTATTCGCTCTCGTATCCGACCACTGCAGCTTCAACACCATTTGGAACTTCCGGATTCACTCGGAAAATCGTATTTGATATTGAAGGTTGTCTCTCATTAACCTTCCCGTACTGATAGTCACCTGACAAACCTTCAAAATCAATACTCGCCTCAGTCGATGCTTGAAGTATTCCTTCACGTGACAAATCACCATTAGCAACAGCTTGTTCAAGTACTCCTGCACTTGCCATCGCCATTACATATCCAGCTGCAAAGTAATAATCAGGTTCTTGATCTGGTGCGTAAGTAGCCATTCTTTCCATCATTGCAACTGCACCAGACATACTTGGATCTCCCCATGTGCTTCCTTCGCNTACAATAATGAGATTTGCTTGAAGATATGGAGCTAGAGCTGAAGCNGCAAAAGCGTTAATCCANACCGGAGATTGGCCTATCCATGTCGGTGCATAACCTGCACCGGCAGCAGCACCTCCTATTGGCCCGACTGCACTAGGAAGAGCTGTGAGCCAAACCACTTCACATCCTGCTCCCTGTAANTGTCCAACCTGAGCACTGAAATCGGTGTCTCCAGAAACATATCTGGCAGTTTCTGCAATTGTGATCCCTACCTTTGGAGCAATCCAATCAAGTCCAGCCTGACCGGCTTCTCCATATGGGTCATCCTGAATCAAACTACAGTAAACCTGATCTGTGGAACCTCCACCTTCATTCAACCACCAGTCAATTCCATTGATTACTTGGATTTGATATGGGGCTCCCCAAGGAATCAAATTAGATTCGCGAACCCACGCAGAATCTAATGATGCAGGAACTGCCATTAGATCATCTTCCTTTAATGATTCAAGAAGTGCCGTTACAACGGGCGTTCCGAAAAGGTTACCCACTATCGCTATGTCATCCTTCATGTCGCTATAACTCTGGACAGCAACACTTGGATTGTANGTACTATCAGCTTCTACAAGTTCGACAGGATATTTACCACCGATNCCACCTTGGTCATTAACCCACTCATAATAAGTTGCAACACCTGCCTGTAATGGGAGACCAATGATGGCAGCAGGACCACTGAAATCATTTATGATTCCTACTTTGATTGTTGTTCCATCAAAACCAGCCGNAGCTTCTGGATCTCCTCCGCTATCACTACCNCAACTTGANCTCACAAGCNCAAACGCCAAACAAGCACCAAGCACNGCAAGAATCTTACGATTCACAATATTNCCCTCCTNGTCACCACCAAANANCTAGNNNAGTGACACAAATNATTTAGAAATTAACAACATAAGATTCGCGCTCACGAGAGCAAAATGCCAAATCCAAAACGCTTATAGAGACGCAAGTTGTTGATATAGCAACACTTGTCTACGACTTGCACATATGGCAGCCCGTAAGAACGCAGCTGGACTGAGTCAACACCTCGAACTGCTCGGCCACATCGTCGTCGCCGACTAACAACCCCATGACTAAACAAATCTTCACTTTCATAAAAACCCTTAACTCTGTAGTGTGATTTCATGTCATCTGATCGTGAGATACCGTCCTTCAGCGTTTTACAACTTGGTAACTTCCTAAAAGATGGACTCAACAATCTTTTCCCACAAGATTTTTGGATTGAAGGGCAAATATCTAACTTCAGAATCGTTCCAAAATCTGGACATGCATATTTTGATCTAATAGATCCAGTATCTGACCAAGGTTCACAACCAATGGGAAAATTCAGTGTCGCTTTATGGAATTCTCAACGTTCAGAAATTGATAGAACTCTCCAAAACAAAAGCGACTTAATTCTTGCTAATGATATAAACGTAAAAATTCTTGCTCATCTAGACTTTTGGCCGCCAGGAGGACGATTACAACTAATCATGCGCGACGTTGATCCTCAATACACTTTCGGGCATCTAGCTCAAGAAAAAGAAAAACTACTCCAAATCTTAAAGATAGAAGGTCTGACAGAAAAAAATAAGCTGCATGTAATTCCAAGCCCTTCTTTAAATGTTGCTCTAATAACAAGTGTTGGTTCTGCTGCATATGCTGATTTTTGCGATGAGCTACTTAATAGCAATTTTTCTTTTAATGTTTTTGCAAGAGATACAAGAATGCAAGGAGAGGGTTCAGCTTTTGATATTGAAGAAGGTTTACAAATAGTTACCTCGTATCAGCCGGATGTAATAGCAATAATTAGAGGAGGAGGTTCCACTAGCGACCTGCTCTCGTTTGACTCAGAAAGCCTCGCTAGAGCAATAGCTAATTCTTCAATTCCAATTTTTACTGGAATCGGACATGAAATAGATCGAAGTGTTGCAGATATTGTTGCACACACTTCTTATAAAACTCCTACAGCATGTGCCATCGGTTTAGTGAAAACTGTTGATGAGTTCATAGAAAAAATACTTGGCATTAAAACTAATATCATCAATCTTTCGCACAACAAGATATCTCTAGCCCAATCGAACCATGTAAATCTGTATTCGAGGACTGTAACTATCGCAAAAGCTTCTTTATTTAATTCCAATGAAAACTTAAGAGGAGTAAAAGAACGTATTGCACTAATTGCCCCGAGCATCATAAAACGAAATGAGAACAAACTCCATGGATTTGAAGATCAAATAAGAGCCTTAGACCCTAAACGGCTTCTTGCTAGAGGATGGTCAATAACGCGTACACAAAACGGTGAGATTATTTCATCAACTAACAATCTTTTTAAAGGGGATGAGATCGAAACAATTTTTGAAGACGGTACTGTTAAAAGCACTATCAACGAAGTAGTCATATGACAAAAGAAACAAATAAAGCTGACGAAGGCAGTGAAATTAGTTATTCGCTAGCTTTGGAAGAACTTCAAGAGATTCTCGCTGACCTTGAATCTGATCAAGTGGATATCGATGAGCTTGCAAAAAAAGTTGAGCGGGCAAATGAGCTTCTACAACAATGCCAAAAGCGGTTAACCTCTACCCAAATGCAAGTTGAAAAAATCATCGAAGTTTTGAACGAAGATTGAATAGCGATTGAAATGAAAATTCAAAAACTTGAATCAATTAATGCTTTTGTTGCAGTCGACCTAGAGAATGCGCCTGGACGAGGAATTTTAAGAGCTTCAAAAAAAATCCTTCAAGGAGGAGCAAAAGATTTAGCAAGATCAATGACCTATGGGCTTGCTTCCCTGAATTTAAAAGAAACAGGTATTTCAGCAGGAATAAGCACTACGCCAGAGGAAAAAAATGAAGCAATAAAAACATTTTTCGAAGAAATTAGTGAATGGGAAAACGAATTTACTTTCACTGCTGGCCTCGGGGTGAAATCTGAGGACACTGCCGAAGATAAACCTGAAGAAAAATTACAACTTTTAGCCATGGGAACTGTAATAAGCGCTTTATCAGCTAAGCCAAATGCTAATACAGCTGTAATCGATGACAAAATTTTAAGTTCTTTTTTAGAGAAAGAACTTTCTGATAAAGGAATTGAAATCATCAATTCAGAAAATCCAATTACTGAAAAAGCAGACATTCTTTTTTGTGGATCAAAAATTGGTGCAATAGATCATGAGACTGCAGAAACACTTTCTTTTTCACTGATTGTCCCTACTGCAGCTCTTCCAGTAACCACTCGTGCTGTTGCGGTATGTAAACGCAGAAACATAGTTGCCTTACCTGATTTCATTACAACAGCAGGTCCGTTGATAAATGATAGAAATCAAATTGCAGAAACATTATCTTCGATCATTGAGGAAGTTATTAACCATGCTGACGGCCCTTTAATTGGAGCCTGCGAACGCGCTGAAGTTTTTCTTTCAAATTGGCAATCCGAATTACCTTTCGGCCGACCAATGGCTTCTTAATTCCATCTTTAACTAGGGATATTAAAAAGTCGGCTCTACGCTAGATACCTCTGGGGCTGTAGCTCAGTTGGCTAGAGCACCTGCTTTGCAAGCAGGGGGTCGCGGGTTCGATTCCCGCCAGCTCCACAAATATTTATGAAACTTCCTTTGGACGGTAGAAAATAAATAATTGAGAGAGCCCTGCACCGGTTCCTAAAAGAAGTGAAATTAAAAATCCTGTCCATCCATCAAAATTGCTTCCTGAATTAAACACATTATCTAACGACCATTCGCCGGGACCTGTTGTTGCTATTGTCATTGCAATAACAGCAAGAACAAAAATATATTCCCAACCTTCTTTAATAATAAAGAAACCATTATTTCGATGAACCGTCCACCCTGCTACAACCATTAAACCAATAAGACCAGCTGATGCGAATGAAGTTAATAATCCCGCCACGAGAAGCAACCCAACACAAAGTTCAGTTGAGGCTGCCAGATATGCATTTAGTCTGCCTTTTCTAACCCCAATACTTTCAAACCAGCTTCCTGTTCCTGGAATCCGCCCACCTCCGAAGAACTTGTTCCAACCATGAGCAAAAATGGTTAGTCCAATTACAAGACGCAAAAAAAATAATACGAAGTTTAATTCTGTTGAAAGTTCCATTTCCCTTTTGTTTCTAATCGTTAAATAAAGACCTGATTGCACAATCTACCATAGAAAGGAAACTGGTTATTTGAGAACTTTCCTTTAGATAGGCTCTAAACAATGTTTCTGTTAAAAATTGTTGTCGCTATTGGTATTGCTTTCTTGATCATCAAGATTGGAGTTTTTATCCTTAGATCTTTAGCTACTCCGCCTCCTGAACCCCCACCTCCCGGGGAATTAAGAAAAGTTAAACTTTTATATAGATGCGAATTGTGTGGCGCAGAAGTTCGAATGACCACTGCAGCTGAAGAAAATCCTGATCCTCCTAGGCATTGTATGGATGATATGGAACTCCTTATTGAGGAAGAATAATTCAATAAGTTATCCACAGGATGTGTACAAACCTGTGTGTTAATAACATTTATGTAATTACATAACTATTTAAATATTTTATTGAAATTGGGTTGCTGTAATTATTCCACCCAAAATTGAACCTAGACCTAATAGTAAAAATGAGTTACTTGTCCCTCCGGGTAACCACCCGACGTAATTAAAGAAAATAATTAAAATACCAGCTGCTAAAAGGCTAAACATTAAAATTGGAACCCATTTAGGAGATTCTTTGGCTTGTGAAGCAGGTTTTCGTGGTATGTCAGAAGTTCCCCTAGGGGTTACACGACCACCTTCCATACGTTTTTTTTGTGGACTACCCATGGTGTGATGATAGACATTAAATCTGCATTCGCATCGTTTTTAATCGGTTAGGTTTAAAGATTATGACTTTTAAAGTACTTGTTATTGATAATTACGACTCTTTTGTTTACAACCTTGTCCAATATCTGGGTGAACTTAACGCAGAACCTCTAGTAAAGCGTCATGATGCTATAACAATTGATGAAGTGGAAGACATGTCCCCTCATGCTCTCTTAATAAGTCCCGGCCCAGGAAACCCTAAACAAGCTGGAATTTCAGTTGATCTTATTAAGTGGGCTGCTGGAAAAATTCCAGTTTTAGGAATTTGCCTTGGACACCAATGCATCGGAGAAGCGTGGGGAGGAAAAATCGTACATGCACCTCAGGTTATGCATGGTAAAACATCACTCATCTCACACAATAAATCAGGGCTTTTCAAAGATATAGAATCTCCATTTAACGCAACTCGATACCATTCTTTAATGGTGGATCCTAAATCCTTTCCAGATGAACTAGAAATAACAGCGAAAACAGATGATGGTTTAATAATGGGTCTAAAACACAAGCAATTTGAAATCTACGGGCTCCAGTTCCACCCTGAATCAATACTTACCTCTTTTGGTCACAAGTTGATTGAAAATTTCTTACTAAGCGTCAAAGAATAGTTACTGACTTTGATCTACAACTGATCCCTGCTGAGGTATTTCTGATCTGCCAATAATAATTGTCACAATTGTGCCTAATTCAACTTCAATTTCTGGTTGTGGGCTTTGGCTTATCACTCTTCCATCATTAACTGATTCAGCTGGCAACAATTCTTCTATTAGGTTTATTTGAAAACCTTCTTCTTCAAGAATTTGAACAGCGGAATCTTCAAGCAGGCTAGTAACAGAAGGAACTGTCATTACCGGCAAGCCCGAAGAGATAACGATTTCTACTCTGCTTCCTGGAGACAACTTGCTTTGGGCAGGAGGTTCAGTTCTTATAACCAATCCTTCAGGAATTGTTTCACTTGCCTCTTCAGAAGTTGAAGCGAGCCATCCAAGTTGCGAAATTATATTCATCGCTGCTAAAACGGGGCGGTTTTCAAGGTCCGGAATTTGTTCAACAGCGGGCCCTTTAGAAACAAACAAAATAACTCTTGTTCCAGGTGTTATTTCAGAACCAGCTACAGGGTTCTGGTCAATAATCTGACCTGCTGGTTGCACAGGATCTTCAAGCTCTAAAGTGTCAACTCTTAATCCCATTGCTTCCAAATCTCTAACAGCGTCTCCAACAGAATCACCAATAACTTTTATAAGTGTCATTGGCCCAGTTCCTTTACTCACCCACAATCTGACAGTTTCTGCTGGTTCAAGCTTTGCTCCAGCTATTGGCTCTTGATCAAAAACTGTGTTTTCGGAATAGTCGATATTTGTTTGGTAGTCCATTTGAACACTTAATTTCGCCTCTCGAAGAATTTCCCTTGCTTCATCAAGCGGTGTCCCAATTAAATTCGGTACTTCCGACATGCTTAGCTGAACAGGAGCATCATCACTGTCTTCTACTCCTATGGTGTCAAGAAATTGAATCACTAAATATCCAAAAACAACAATAAGAATGCCCATAAAAACTGTAAAAAGGGCGGTTCTCCTGAATCCGTCATCTCGTCTGACTCTCATTTTTTTCTGCGAGGGCGAAACAGGAGCAGTATGTTGAAATGTTCTACTAGTAACCCCAGATTGATTACTTGGTCTTAAATCATGAGCGCCTTCTTGGTAGCGTCGTAAATCACTTCTTAAATCTTCTGCAGTTGGATAACGATTCACTGGGTTTTTTGCTAGCAGTTTCATTGTTACCGCTTCAAGGGATTCTGCTACAGAAACACCAGCAACTCTTAGCGAAACGGGGCTGTCTTGCACATGCTGGTAAGCAACAGCTACAGGTGTTTCACCAGTAAATGGTGGGTGACCTGACAACATTTCATAAACCATTACTCCTAAGGAATAAAGGTCGCTTCTTGGGTCAACTTCCATACCCTGAGCCTGTTCGGGTGAAATATAGGTCGCCGTACCCATTACTGTTCCCGCTTGAGTTAATTCACTTTGAACATTCGCTAATGCCCGAGCAATACCAAAATCTGCAACTTTTATATGCCCGTTTGGGGCTACGAGGACATTTCCCGGTTTTACATCACGATGGACTATTCCATTTCTGTGAGCAAAGCTGAGTGCAGCGGCAACTTCAGAAGAAATTTCAGCAACCTTATCAGGATGTATAGAGCCTTCGGTTCTGATTATTTCAGCCAAACTTCGGCCTTCTACATATTCCATAACGATGAAATATGTGCCGCTTTCTTCTCCCCAATCGAAAACGCTAACTATGTTTGGATGATTTAAATTAGCTGCTCTTTGCGCTTCTCGGCGAAAACGTTCTACGAATTGCTGGTCTTTAGAAAACTGATCAAAAAGAACTTTAATTGCTACAGGTCTATCAAGTAACAAATCGCGAGCAAGAAAGACATCGGCCATTCCACCTCTAGCAATTTGTCTATGAAGTTCATAACGGTCATTGAACACCGTTGGTTCTTGATTAGTCACGGAAAATAATTCTACTTATCTAATTGAGTTTGTGTATGTATCAAAATATTTACTTTTATTGTCAATTTCTTATCTTGTCCACAAATCTTTCTGCTTCTTCAAAAGAACTCATTGAAATTGAATCAACCACAATCTGTCTAGTTTCCTCTGATAAGTCCAGAATCGAAATTTTAGTTTGTATTTCTAAAGTAGGTTCAAACCAAAGAACCCCTTGAGGTCGACCTTTATAAATTGCGACACCACCATTATATTCTCCCACAAACCAGCCATTTCTCGCGTATAGACCTATTGCGGTAAATACAGAAACGATTAAAAGCAAAGTTGACAAACATATTGCAACTGGTTTCCAATCAAAGTTTCTTATCTCTTGATCAATTGATGAATTAAGTAGAGGTTTAACTGCCGGAAATGGAACCATTTCATTTAAAAACCAATCTTCGTCTTCAAGTTTTATTTCTTCTGAAACTGACACAACTAGGGCGGTTATATTGTCATGTCCACCTGCTTTTAAAGCATCATTAACCAAATTTTCCGCTATGTTCTCTAATTTCTCATCTTTCATAAGAATTTCAGCAATTTTTTCATCGTCTATTTCATTAAATAGTCCATCACTACAAAGTAAATATCGGTCACCCGCTACTGGAGTCAATTCCCATGTATCTATGACAAGATCTTGTTCAATTCCTAAAGCTCGGGTCAAAATATTCCGTTGGGGATGTCGAGATGCTTCTTCCTTTGTTAACTCACCCGCTCTTACTAAGTCCGCGACCAAACTGTGATCGAGTGTTACTTGTGTTAACTCAGAACCTCCTAATCGATATATGCGACTATCTCCAACGTTCGCAATACCAATTTTGATTTCTCCATCACTTCCTGAAACTTCTGTTAATACACAAACTGTTGTTCCCATCCCTGAAAGAGTTTCATCTTTATTAGCTCTTTTAATAATTGCCTGATTTGCCTTCGAAACAGATTTAACTATGTCTGCTACTGAATCGATTTTCCCGGTTTCAAGAATTGTTGAGGTTGCTTCTAATGAAGCAACCTCGCCCCCTTGGTGACCTCCCATTCCATCAGCCAGTACATGTATTCCTGCTCGTGAAGCATAATCGTCTTGATTCGTTTGCCTTACTTGACCTATGTGAGTCGCTCCGGCTGCATTTATACAGGAGCTTTCTTTTCTTTTCTTAGACATTTTCAAACCAGTATTAGACAGTATCTGTTCTTAAAGAAATGTTACTGCGAATTGATAGATAGCTTTAGTCACATCAAATTTGTGGGATGAGTTAGAAGATGGAGTTAACCTTTTCAAAGTCTCTGGCGCGAGTGGCGGAACTGGCAGACGCGCAGGATTCAGGTTCCTGTGTCCGAAAGGATGTGGGGGTTCAAATCCCCCCTCGCGCACAAAGATTAATTGTTTAAATCAACTACAGTTCTGCCGCGGATTTGACCATCAGTTATATCATTTGCGGTTTCAATTACTTCTTCAAGGTTGATTGTTTTTGTCATCTCATCTAAATGCTCGATTTGTAAATCTTTCGCTAAGCGTTCCCAAGCTGTAATTCTTTTTTCTCTAGGAACATAAACAGAGTGAACTCCGCGCAACGTGACTCCTCGTAAGATAAATGGAGCGACACTTGCTGGAAGATCCATCCCTTGCGCGTTCCCACAAGCTGCAACACAGCCTTCATCCATGACAGTCGTTAAAACGTTTGCAAGTGTATGGCTGCCAACAGTATCGACTGCTCCCGCCCACTGGGCTTTAGCTAACGGTCTTTTAGACGGTTCTGATAATTCTGAACGATCAATAACTCCTGTCGCACCAAGATTTTGTAAATAGGGAGTTTCTTCAGCTCTTCCTGTTGAAGCATGTACTTCATAACCGAGGTTCGCGAGAATACTAATTGTAACACTTCCCACCCCTCCGGCGGCACCTGTTACAAGGACCGGTCCGGAATCTGGCATCACCCCATGGTCTTCTAAAGCAAGCACACATAGCATCGCTGTATAACCAGCAGTCCCTATTGCCATAGTTTGTTTAGTGGTAAAAGCTTCAGGAAGAGGCACTGTCCAATCACCATTTACTCTCGCCTTCTGGCTAAAACCTCCCCAGTGGTCTTCCCCTATACCCCAGCCATTAACTACAACAGAGCTCCCTACAGGCATGTCATCACGTTCTGATTCTGAAACGACTCCAGCTAAATCGATTCCTGGCACCATTGGCCATGAACGTATTACGGGTAATTTATTTGTAATCGCTAACCCGTCTTTGTAATTAATTGTTGAAAACTCAACGTCAATTAATACATCTCCTTCGGGTAGGTCTTCGTTATTGAGTTCACGTATTTCTACATTTATTTCTTCTTCATTTTTTTCAGCAAGTAAAGCTTTAAACATTAAATCCTCCGTCTTGGAATTCTTATATTAACCAGCAAACATTGTTAACCACTGTTCTTCAGTGCGTGGTAAAAAAACATAGTTTTGTTGCCTAGTGTGACCCATTTGTGCACTTGGTTCAGGCGAGTATAAATGCCCTGGAAAAAGAGTTGCTTCGTCTGGAACTTTTGACAATCGATTATGCAAACTGTCATACAAAGCTGCCGGATCCCCACCCGGCAAATCGGTTCGTCCACAACCTTCCAAAAATAGAGTGTCGCCTGCTACAAGTCGGTTCTCCACTAAGAAACACTGGCTACCAGGTGTATGCCCCGGTGTGTGTATCAACTCGATTTTTATTTCGCCGACATTTACTATGTCGCCACTTGAGTGTTCCATTACGTCTTTACTTTCAAGACCGGTGACTTTAGTTATGAATTCAGCTTCTTCTTTCTGGGCATGGATTGGAACTGAAACTTGTTCTAATAATTCTTTAACTCCGACGATGTCATAGCCCATCATTGATCCACCAACATGATCTGGGTGGTAATGGGTAGCTAAAACACCACTGCATTGCATGCCGTCTTCTTCAAGTATTTTAAGTAAAGCATTTATGTCATATGCAGGGTCAACGATTACTGATTCACCGGTTTCTCGGTCCCCTATTAGATAAACAAAATTGACCATTTGTTTAGCCAAGTTGTCGGAATTCCCAAAATCTCTTCCTGAAAGGAGTTGCTTGAAATAAAGGCGGTCAGTAGCTGGGTTCACATTAATAGGGTACGTAAATTTGAGAGTTTTAATTCATTTTCTGAACGCTTAGTAAGTCTTGTTTAATTTGTTCGATCCATTTTGAGATACTTCACTATCCTTATTGTGTGGGTGAAAATAAACGTCTTGCGTATTTAGGTCCGTCTGGGACATTTACAGAACAGGCTCTTTTAAATCAAACTGATTTGAGAGAACTGGAACTAGTTAGTGTTTCCTCAATTCCTGAAGTGCTTAAAAGGGTTTCAGATAATGAGGCTGATCTTGGTTTTGTAGCAATTGAAAACTCAATTGAGGGCAGTGTGAACATTACTCAAGACACTTTGACTTTCGATGCGGACTTGTTGATTCAACGTGAAGTTGTTTCAAGTATTGAATTGAATCTTCTTGTTAAACCTGGCACGAGTTTGGATGAAATTACGACTGTCCTATCGTTTCCTCATGCAATCGCTCAATGTAAAGATTGGTTGTCCGATAACTTGCCTAATGCAGTAACAGAAGCAGCTAACTCTACGGCTGATGCCGCTAAACAGGTTTCCGGCAAATCACACAATACTTTTGCTGCTATTGGAACTGAAAGAGCTGCTGATGCTTACGGTTTAGAAATATTGGTTGGTGGTATTCAGGATCATTCGGATAACGAAACTCGTTTCGTTCTTGTTGCTTCCGATGGTGTTCCAAGTCCTACTGGTTATGACAAAACTTCTATTGTTGTGTTTCAAGATGCTGATCGTCCTGGAAGTTTGTTGGGGATTCTTCAAGAATTTGCTGCTCGTTCTCTTAATTTGACTCGTTTAGAGTCACGGCCTACGAAAAAAGGTTTGGGTAATTATTGTTTTTTAATAGATCTTGAAGGACATATTTCCGATGAGGTTGTTGCTGATTGTCTTAAGAATCTTCATGTGAAAAATGGTTCGGTTAAATTTTTGGGCTCTTATCCTGCTGCTGGAGATGACAATACGATTTCGGATAAGGCAACGGTTGAATCTGAAAAAGCTGATTCCTGGCTTGATGAACTTCGTGGTCGTATAGATAAATAGTTTAAAAACTGATGGCGGAGGGTGCGGGATTTGAACCCGCGGA
>PBAM01000029.1 GCA_002716285.1 Acidimicrobiaceae bacterium | reverse complement strand
CCTTTTACTAACACATGTTTTTTGTGTGAAATTGATTATTGAGATATTAGCAGTTTTTATTAGACTCGTTTTTTGCTAATTTCCTTGCCGCTTCTCCCTCTTCCGTGCCTTTTGCCGTTATTCCATTCCGTCTTTTTACCAAAAATATCTGCCGTTTTCTTTTCAGTGCCAGTCATTTTTACTCCTAAAAATCGTCCCTATTGAACGTAATCGTAGAATTACTTTTTTAAAAATCAGTTTGGTAAAGGAACTACGATTGGCCCATCTTTGTCATCGATCACCTTCACTCGTGCGCCGTAATGGGAAGAAACTAATGCTTCTGTAAGAACTTCTTCTGCGGAACCTTCAGCAACAATTTTTCCTTCTACAAGCATCGCTAGATGTTCGCTGTATCTACCGGCAAGAGTCAGATCATGCATAGTGGAAAGAACAGTCAAGTTTCTTTCTATTCTCAGTTGATTTATAAGTTCTAAGGTTTCTTGTTGATGCCCCATGTCTAATGCTGTTGTAGGTTCGTCCAGTAAAATCACTGGAGAACTCTGGGCTAATGCCCGTGCAACTACAACACGCTGTTTCTCTCCACCAGATAGAGTGCCTACGAATCTGTCTGACAGGTGTGATGCGTCTAATAATTCAAGTGCTAGAAGTGCAGTTTCAATATCGTTTTCGCCTTCAGGCTCGAAAAAGCCTAGATGGGAAACCCTTCCTAAAAGCACATAATCCATGACTCTCATCCCCATAGGGATTATCGGCTTTTGTGATACGACAGCAACAAATTTGGCTAGTTCCCTATGTCTCAAATCCTGAACGTTTTTATCGATTATTCTAATATTTCCTGAAAATTCTATAATTCCACCGGTAGCTCTTATCAGAGTGGTTTTACCTGCCCCATTAGGACCAACAATTGTTGTCCAACCACCGACCTCTACTTCAAGATCAATTCCTTTTAAGACTTCGTGCCCTCCAAGGATTACGGAAACGTTTCTGCAATCAATAGCCTTCATGAGTTTTTCCATGCCGTTCTTAGAACTACAACAAAAAAAGGTGCACCAAGAAAAGCTGTAACAACCCCGATGGGTATTTCGGCAGGCTGGAGAATTAACCGCGCGACCAAATCAGCTACCACCAGAAACGCTCCACCGAAAAAGATTGTTAAAGGTATGATCACCCTGTAACTGCTTCCAAAAATCAAACGAATCGTATGTGGAACAATTATTCCGACGAAACCGATAAGTCCACTCACCGCAACTGAAGCGGCTGTTCCGAGCGAAGCAGCAATTACCGTAATTAAACGCAACCGCCTGACATCGAGACCTAAAGAACCAGCTTCTTCATCACCTACGGCTAACGCATCTAAGCGTCTTCGGGTTAAAAAAATCACTGTAATGCAAATAAGAGTGTAAGGAGCTAACAGAGTTACTTCATCCCAACCAGCTGTTCTGAGCTGACCTAAAACGAAGAAATAAACTTGACGGATGGTTTCTGATTCTCTTTGCTGAATAAACGTTTGAACCGCCGTAAAGAAACTTGCTACTGCAACTCCGGCTAGAACAAGGCTCGTGACTTGGTCCAATCTGCCACGACCACTACCTACTGTGTATGTTAAAGCTACTGCGATCAAAGCTCCAGCAAAGGCAGCTAATGGAACCGGGTCTAAAAAACCCAAACCGTCTCCTATACCAGAAACTATTGCCAATGTGGCTCCAAATCCCGCACCTGCAGCAACACCAAGAAGGTATGGGTCTGCCAGTGGATTGCGAAAAACCCCCTGATAGGCACCACCTGCTGTTGCAAGCATCGAGCCCACAAGGAGACCTAAAACTACTCTAGGAAGACGGATCTCAAACAAAATTGCTTGCTGTCTTGAACTTAGTCCTGAATCAAAATCAATTAAAGGTAATTTATTCAAGAGTTCTTGAATGACTTCCTTCATCCCAAGATCTGCAGGACCAAAGACTAAACCTGCGAAAGCTGTGATCAATACTGCTAACACTGCCAGACACAATTGTGACTTGTTTAGAGAAACAGGTTTTACTACGCAATCGTTTTCATTGGTAGAAGTAGACAACTTAATTCACTAACCTGAAATTTTTTCAATTGCGGAACGAACAGATTTTAGAAAATCGACCACTCGTGGGCCCCAACGTCCTGAAGTGTCGGTGTCAACAGGAATAACTTGCCTTTTCTCTACAGCTGTCATGGATCCCCAACCCGGTCTAGCAGCAACAGTTTCTGCAGATTCACCCCAATTAGCGTCACCTAGGAAAATCAGATCAGGGTCTGCGTCAATGATGAACTCCGCAGACAACTGCGGCCATCCGAAACCACCTTCGATTGCTGGGTCAGCAATATTTGATAAACCAAGAAGTGAATAAAGTTTGCCTAAAAATGTCTTCGAAGTCGGTGAATAAAAAGTGTTATCAATCTCATGGTAATAAGTAAGCCCTTCTCCTACTTTTTTAGACGCTATTTCATTCAGATCTGATTTGATACTCTCAATCAATTCGCTGGCTTCAGACTGGCGCCCAGTTAAAACACCTAACTCGTTTATTTGCGCATATGTATCTTCCATAGACGAAGCTGCCGGTTGAAGTAGAGTCGCAACTTCTAATACTTTAAGACCGGCAACCAAGTCGCCTGGGTCGTAAGACGCAACTACCAAATCAGGTTGATATTCAGCAATCGACTCGATATTGGGTGTGTATCCAGACATAGAAGTCATGGGTGCAGTCCCGGGAAAATTTGACTGATCGTCTACAGCAACAACTTGATTACCAGCTTCTAATGCGAAAAGTATTTCAGTAGCTGTGGGGGAAAGTGAAATTATTCTCTCCGCTGTTTCGATGCTGGAAGAGCCACCCGAAATCGGAACTTGGCCGGTAGAGCTACCGGAACTACAAGAAAGGCTTACAAAGGCAAGAGTCCCAAGAACTAATAACAGATTGCTTTTTAACTTCATTCTTCCTCCTCCCTTAAAGTGACGGCGGGAGAAGAAAAATTTCTTTCCTTAACCGTTCCTCCTCGGGAACTTATGGTTATTTGTATTTTGCTATTTTTCCTACTCTTAGGTCTGACTTACCTCAATGAGGAACACAGTTGCGGGACAGTGACGGACTTCAACCGTCTTCTTTTGTAGGAAACACCAGAGTAGCGCGAAAAATGACTTTCTTAAAGTTTTTTTAGTAATGCAATGCATTCAAAGCTGCAGAAGTGAACTCAGGTTTACTTATTAATAGTCCGGGTACTACTGGTCTTTCTTTGTTGTACGTTAAAAAAGAACCATCCACTCCACTGACGTCTAGCCCAGCAGATGCAGCTACTGCAGCGGGAGCACATACGTCCCATTCGTACAGGCCTGAGGGGTGAACATAAATGTCGGCAGTTCCACCTACAACAGCCATAGCCTTGACTCCCGCTGAACCAACGGAACGAACTACTCCTCCTATAGATGCTGCAACTGCTTCCGCTTCTCCCCATTGAGAACGACTAGTTATCACTACGGGTGGATTATTGACAGAATCTTTCTTTGTCGGAGTTTGAAGTGTTCCATAAAGAGTTCCTATAGCAGGCAAGTTAACTGCTCCAGCCAAAGGTTGGCCTTCTGATACCAAGGCAACATGTACCGCCCATTCAATGCTTCCTGCACGTCCGAAGTCTTGTGTTCCATCAAGAGGGTCAACAATCCATACTCTTTCAGCTTCTAAACGAGCTTTATCATCCCGTCCCTCTTCTGATAACAAAAAATCTTCGGGACACAACTCACTAAGGCGTTGACTAATGTGCAAGTGTGCTTCGCGGTCTGCCATTACCTGTAGTTGAAAACCCGAAACTCCTTTATCCAAGCCTTTTTCTCGAAGCTCTAAAAGCAACTCTCCAGCTTCTCTTGCTAAAAGACCTGCTATTTCATGGTCGTTCATAACTGACTGACCTTAGTCGCAAAAAAGAGAGAAACACATCTTTAGGGTTTTAAGCGGTACCTTTGTTAGAAGTCGTTTAAAAAATTTTATTGAAGGGTTCAAGAATGGCATTTGGACGAATTACAGGCTGGGCTATAGATCTTCCTGAAAGAATCCTTACAAATGCTGAACTGTCAGAGATGGTTGATACTTCAGACGAGTGGATCAGGGAACGAAGTGGAATTTCAACTCGACATATTGATGGAAAAGTAAGTGAAATGTCTACTAATGCAGGTAAAGCTGCATTAGAAAAAGCTGGAGTCAAACCTGAGGAGATAGACCTATTTATCCTTGCTACCACAACCGCTGACAAGGTGGTGCCCGCCACTTCA
Organism: Acidimicrobiaceae bacterium; assembly: GCA_002716285.1. GTDB lineage: Bacteria > Actinomycetota > Acidimicrobiia > Acidimicrobiales > MedAcidi-G1 > MedAcidi-G1. The sequence goes on along the minus strand of PBAM01000029.1, from coordinate 38,395 downwards.
TCGATTGTGCAAAATAATCTTGGCTTATCGTGCGGTGCTTTCGATCTAAATGCTGCATGCTCCGGTTTTGTTTATGGACTCGTTACTGCAATGCAGTTTGCTGATAGTGGAATGGAAAAAATTCTACTTATTGGAAGTGACTCTCTTAGCACCTTCACAGACTGGGAAGATAGAGCAACATGTGTTCTTTTCGGTGACGGTGCTGGAGCAGTTGTGATCGAAAGAACTTCAGATCATCCATGTTTTCTCGGGTGGGATCTGATGGCTGATGGTTCTGCCGCTGATCTTCTCTATTGCGAACATGGTGGAAAAATTGTTATGCATGGACAAGAGGTTTTCCGACGCGCTGTTATAGCTATGGAAAATGCTGCTAATACAGCCATGGAAAAAGCTGGAGTTACAAGTGACGAGATTTCTCTTGTTGTCCCCCACCAGGCAAATGTCCGCATTATCGATACCGCAATGAAACGGCTTGGAATTGCAAAAGAAAAAGCAGCGTTGGTGATGGATACAACTGGAAATACTTCTGCTGCTTCTATTCCTTTAGCTCTTATAGATTCAATAGATTCCGGTCGAGTTAAACAAGACGACTTGTTGCTTCTAGTTGGATTTGGGGCAGGGATGACCTCGGCCGCTGCAGTTGTCAAATGGAATTCTGCTGGTAATTAGCTCTACTGCTACTTCTATTGCTTTCTAGGATGTAGTCTCACTCATGTGCTGACCGCTTCTGGATTGACTAAATCTTTTGGGCCTAGAACACTTTTCACAAATGTCTCCCTTCAACTTGGACCTAGCCGTCGCATTGCACTGATTGGCAGTAATGGAACTGGGAAAACGACCTTATTGGAGATACTGACTGGCCTCCAAGAAGCTGATGCAGGAGAGATACATAAGCCGCAAGAAATGAAGATCGGTTACCTTCCGCAAGAACTTGAAGCAAGCAAAGGTAAAAATGTCTTACAAGAAGTTCTATCAGGAGCAGAAGACACTAATCAGTTGGCGACACAGTTAAAGAAATTGAGCTTAGAACTCGAAAAAGTAAACGGTGAAGATAAATCAGAACTTATTTCCGAATTCGGAGAAGCACAATCACGATTTGAGCAAATTGGCGGTTACGCGATTGAAGCTGAGGCTCATCGTCTTCTGTCCGGACTGGGTTTTAAAACTCATGATCATAACCGTGACATAGGTGAGCTTTCTGGAGGTTGGCAAATGAGAGTTGCTCTGGCTCGACTCTTATTGTCAAAACCGGATCTTTTGATACTTGATGAACCAACCAACCATTTGGATGTTGACAGTGTTGCATGGTTGGAAACTTACTTAGGGAAATGGAATAACGGGCTGTTGTTCGTGAGCCATGATCGTGACTTCATAGATGGAATAGCGAATCGGATTATTGAGATCTCTGCAGGTCGCGCAACTGAATACACTGGGAGTTTCGGAGAGTTTGTTGTAGCTAGAGAAGAACGTATTGAATATCAAAAATCTTTGGCTTCCCAACAGGCGAAAGAAGTAGCTGGCACGGAAAAATTTATTGAACGCTTTCGATATAAAGCCTCAAAAGCAAAACAAGTGCAAAGTCGAGTGAAAGCTTTAGAAAAACTCGAAAAAATCGAAATCGAAGCCGAAGGAAACTCTAAAACCAAATTTAATTTCCCAGAACCGCGTCGCTCTTCCCGAATTGTTGTTGAATTTGAAGAAGTACAAGCTGGTTATGAAAACCAGGTGATCTTAGAGAATCTGTCATTCACAATCGAAAGAGGCAGAAATGTCGCTGTAATCGGACCCAATGGTGCTGGTAAAACCACTCTGGTCAGGCTGATCACAGGAGAGCTTAAACAAACTGATGGGAAGATCTTTCGCGGAAAAAATGTTGATATGTCGTGGTTTGATCAGTTGCAAGCAGAAATACTTGACCCTAAAAAAACTGTCTTGGGGGAACTACGAACTGTTCCGCAAGTCGAAGAGTCGGGTAGAAATCTTCGAACATACCTTGCCTCTTTCGGTTTTAGAGGTGATTCCGTTGACTCACTTGTTGCAGATCTGTCCGGAGGAGAACAAACGCGCCTAGCGCTCGCTAAAGCCCTTTGTATACCTGTAAATTTACTGATTCTTGATGAACCAACTAACCATCTTGACTTACCTAGTTGTGACGTACTTGAAGATGCCATAAGCGCTTATCCAGGGACCGTAATACTGATTACGCACGATCGACACCTCATAAGGTCTGTTGCAGATGACCTACTCGAAGTGCGCGAATCAAAAGCCATACTGCATACCGGTGTGACTGATCGAATAATCAATCCATCATTTAACGAAACAAAAACAAATACCTCAATTCAGAAATTTAAAACAGGTAAAAAACAATCAAAGAAAACTGACGGAGGAATTCGTGAATTAAAACGTGAACTCACAAGACTGGAGAAAAAGTGGGAAAAGGCAGAAGCCTCTCTGTTGGAAACAAAGGAAAAACTTAACGACCCTGATCTTTTCAAAGATCCGAAAGAAGCTGAGTCGTTAGTGGCAGAATACGAAACTGCCAAAGATAATGCTTCTGAACTAATGCGCCAGTGGGAATCACTTGAAGAAGAACTGAGAATCCAAGAAAAGACAGAAGAGGAAAACAATTAATCCCTTTTACTTAAAGTCTTGACCTAAACAATCAATGATGTAGATACGGTCTTGAGTGTGAAAATATTGGTCACCAATGATGATGGAATCGATTCAGTAGGACTACATGTCTTAGCTCGTTCCTTAGTTGATCTCGGAGAGGTGACAATTGCCGCCCCTGACCAAGAGTATTCAGGTGCTGGAGCAGCAATAGGAGCACTTCACATTTCCAGACCAGAAGTTCACCAAGTCAATATCGACAAAATTGAAAAGTCTTGGGCTATAAGTGGACCACCTGCTCTTTGCGTCATGTATGCAACACGAGGAGTTTTAGAAGACTCCTTTGACCTAGTCGTTTCTGGTATTAATCCAGGTAGTAACGTTGGAAGTTCCGTGTACCACTCTGGAACACTCGGTGCTGCTTTCACTGCTAGAAATGCTGGAATAACAGGTATTGCTGTAAGCCAAGCGGTTACAGGTTGGGGAATTGAAGGTCAAGGAATCGAAGAAGTTCTCAAAAATCAGCTTTGGGAAACTGCTGCCGAGGTTGCCAAAACAGCTGTGAGTTCAATTATTTCCGAACCCCCAAAACAACCGGCGGTGTTAAATATCAACGTTCCAAATAAACCGTTGAATGAGCTAAAAGGTTGGCGCTATACAGAGGTAGCGAAACGTTCAACTCGCTCGATGATGGAAGCTAAATTAGAACCTAAACCGGGGCACGAAAACTCATACAGGGTTCTGATGTCTTGGAGCGATCCTGAGATTCAACCAATCGAAACCGATGTAGGTGCGGTTATGAATGACTATGCTAGTTTGACTTGGATCGATTCGCTCAAGGCTATTAGTCCTAGTGGCACAGAAATGGTTGACGAATCTCTTAATGAACTCTTCGATTAGGAAAGGAATAAATTTCAACGCCATGAAAGTTTTAAGAACACCCGAAAAACAATTTAAAGATCTAGTCGATTGGCCTTATGACCCTCACTATTCTGAAGTACCAGATGGGGATGGGGGCCAATTACGAATACACCATGCTGAATCAGGTCCTTCTGACGCCCCTACAGTTCTTTTACTCCACGGCGAACCAACTTGGGGTTTTCTCTACAGGAATATCATGTCGGGTCTTGCGGATGCTGGGATCAGATCGTTAGTTCCAGATCAAGTTGGTTTTGGAAGATCAGACAAACCTTCGAACCAAGTTGATTACACATATGAAAGGCACGTTATGTGGATGCAGAGTTGGTTGGACACAAACGCTCCTGAAAAAATTTTCTTTTTTGGTCAAGACTGGGGTGGGCTAATTGGACTACGTCTAGTAGCTGCAAACCCAAAGAGATTTTCTGGTCTAGTTTTGTCAAACACCGGGTTGCCTGATGGAAGCGGCTCACCTACAGAGGCTTTTATGGCTTGGCAAAAATTTTCACAAACAGCAGAAAATTTTCCAATAGGGAACATTATCAATGGAGGTTGCTTGACTGACTTAACCCCAGAAGTTATTGATGCATATAATGCCCCTTTCCCCGATGATTCTTTCAAAGAGGGAGCGAGAATCTGGCCATCTCTTGTACCTACTTCTCCGGAAGATCCTTCCGTGCCTTCTAACCGTCAAGCATGGGAAGCACTAAAAAACTTTAACAGCCCAGTAATTTGCGCTTTCAGCGATCAAGATCCTGTAAGTCGTGGAGGCGAAAAAACTTTTATATCACGTGTGCCAGGTACCGCAAACCAGCCTCATACAACAGTTGAGAATGCGGGTCATTTCCTTCAGGAAGATCAACCAGACCAAGTTGTTAAAATTTTGGTTGATTTGATAACTAGGGAAACTACTAAATAGTTATCAATCCACCATTTGGTGAAATCCACTGACCTGTAACAAAAGAACTGTCATCGCATGCTAAATATAGGATTGTTGAAGCAATCTCATCTGCTTGTCCTATGCGACCAAGAGGACTCATCATTATTAAGGGAGCCAACAACGCCTCGTCTAAATCCTCAGTCATAGGCGTTTCAACCACTCCCGGTGCCACTGCATTGATACGAATCCCCAATCCTCCAAGTTCACGAGATGAAGCTCTGGTGAAACCTAAGATTGCCCCTTTTGCTGACGCATAATGCACAGGTCCCCATCCTGCTAAACCGGCAATGCTAGAAAGATTGACTATAGAACTTCCTGCAGTCATTAATGGCAGGGCGGCTTGTGTGCAAATGAAGGTTCCGCCCATGTGAACCTCCAACATTCTCATAAAAGACTCATACTTGATACTGCCCAAACCCTCAGGGCCGCCTGATACACCAGCGTTGTTTACCAGGACATCAAGCCTTTCACATCTCTTTTTAATTTCGGAAAAGACACTTTCCATATCCTGCTCATTGGACACATCACCACTCATTGCAAAATGTCCAATGCCGGTAAGATTTGCAGAAACTTCTTCTGCAGATGCTTTGTTGAAGTCTTGAACCACGACCTGAGCACCTTCATCAGCAAACTTTTTCGCTGTAGCTTTACCTATACCTGAACCTGCTCCAGTTATCAGTGCAACCTTTTTTTCTAATTTGCCCATTTAAATCCCTACTTGCCGGCTATACCTAGTTGATACACTTTCTACTGCATTGGTTTCAACTGATGCTTCCTACCATAGATGGATATGAGAGGTTTTGCAGATGAACATTGTCGTAATACACCAAAGCCGTTCCGGTAATACAAAAAAAGCTGCGGAACTTATAGGCGGAGCAGTTGCTTCGTTAGAGAACAAAGTAACCGTGAGATCAACTGAAAATCTTGATTTTAAAGAGCTAGCAAATGCTGATCTTATTTTTGTAGGAACATGGGTGGATGGTTTAATCCTTTTTGGTCACCGTCCTGGTGATATAGGAAAACTTAACCTCATTCCCCCTCTTTGGGGTAAAAACGTTGCCGCTTTCATGACTCATGCCGCTAATCCTGGAAAGGCAGCATCAAAATTTGCGACCTTTTTGGAAGCTAAAGGTGCAAAAGTCATCTCCTCACATTCAATCAATAGGCGTAAACTTGAATCAGAAATTCGTCCTTTCGCAGAAGAAGTACTAGCTGAACTTAATTAGAACTATCTGTTATTTGTATTTTTGACTTTAACGATTTGAAGTTATCGGTTATAAAAATAATTAAAGCTGACCAAATGATAATAAATCCAACTAATTGCATCATGTCGAATGGTTCATCGTAAGCCAATACTCCGAGAAGGAACTGAGCAGTGGGGGCTAAAAACTGTAATAGTCCAATAACACTCAACGGAACTTCTTTGACGGCATTTGCGAACAATAAAAGTGGCGCTGCCGTGAAACACCCACTGGCGATTAAAAGTACTACTTCGAGAAAACTTGTTTCCTCTAAGGTTTGACTCCCGTTAAACGTGCAAATCAACAAGTAAGTAAGTGCTGGTAAAAGCATTACAAGCATCTCGGATGTCAAACCGTTAATTGGAGTCTGTTCCGTTAATTTTTTAGAAAGACCATACAAACCAAAAGTGCCTGCAAGCACCAAAGATACCCATGGCAATGAACCAACTGAAATCGTTAGCCATATGACGCCAATTCCTGCCAAAGACACCGCTAACCACTGCCTTCGTCGCAGTGACTCCCCTAAGAAAACGACTCCAAGGAAGACGCTTACTAAAGGATTGATGTAATAACCCAAACTTCCTTCAACTACTCGATCTACATTCATAGCCCACACCCAAACAAGCCAGTTTGTGCCAATCAATAGGGCTGACATGACCCCAATTATTCTTGATCGCCTGCTTGAGTTTTGTTCTCTAAACCGTGGCCATGAATGTCTTAACGTTTGGAGTAGCGCCATCACTACAAAAGTCCAAAACATGCGGTGAGCCAATGAGTACATTGCTGGAATTTCTGATAAGCCCTTCCAGAAAACTGGTGAAATACCCCAAACCGTATAGGCGCCTACAGCTTGTATCAGACCTTTGTTCATCTATCCGATTCCCGTTAATTGTCTAGTTGGACGACTTACCACCATCGCTAACGTTCCTATTACTAATGCGATTCCTAATAGCTGCACTAAACCAGGTTTTTCCTCTAGTAGCCACCATGCATAAAGGGGAACGATTGCAACAGCTAGAAGATTTATAAGTCCCATTAAAACAAGTGAAACATGACCATGTGCAAAATTCTGCAGGAGGTGACCCGTTCCTGGAATCAAGGAAATTATCAGAACATGGAACCATTCTTTACCACTAGGTGGTGATAATCCTTCACCGAATGTTAGAGCAGCAAAGGAGACAGGAATCAAAGCAAAAATAGTTAGCCAAAACTGATAGGGAACAGAATCGATTTCTGTTCTTGCTTTTTTACTCACCACGAAGTACAAACAGAATAAAAGCATTCCAAAAAAGGCTAAAACATCGCCTGAAATGCTTGTGACACCCTCTTCTCTGCCTGTTTGGATGGTCAATGCTGTACCCACAAGACTGAAAAATGACCAGTAGTAAATCGAACGAGAAGGTCTTTCATTGAAAAACCTAGTAGCGATGAACAAGAAAATTATCGGTTGAAGCGAACCAATAACCATTGCATTCAAAACACTGGTCTCGCGTATAGAGGAGAAAAATAGAATTAATTGGACACCAAAAACCAGCCCTCCTATCAGAGAGAACCTCACTTCTTTAAAAGAGAGTTTTCGTTTAGTAAAAACGTAAAGATTGAGATAAAAAAAACTTGCTACTAAAAGTCTCCAGAAAATAAGTCTGAAAATTTCCATTTCTGAAAGTTTTATTACGCTAGGTGCAAGAGCCATCAGAGTTATAGCGACAACCGAACTCATCCGGCCTAGAAAAACTTTGTTTGATATTAAATTAGTTTTCATGAAATAAAGATCTGATTTCGAGTCGTTTAGTTTCAGTTGTCAGGCAGATACCTGAGCGGCATCTTGCACAGCTTGAAGTTCCAACGTTAGCCGTTGTGTCCAACTGCTTAACGAACTACGTTTTGAGTTTTTATCTGGAGCCGGTATCGGGGAACCTACACAAATTCTGACCTTATACGGTTTGGGTATCCTGCTCCCTGCACCCATAGCTTTTTCACTTCCAGAAATGCCTATGGGTACAACTGGAACTCCACTTTTTGCAGCTAGGTATGCAGTTCCATCAAAAAGTTCACCGATTTGATTCCCTTCCTGACGTGTCCCTTCAGGGAAGACAAGAAGTGTTGCACCACCCTCTAAAAGGGTTTTTGCAATTTTTACTGATTCCCGGTCGGCACTTCCTCTTCTTATAGGGAATGCACCTAAGGCGGAAAGGTACCAAGCAAATGGACGCAACTTAAAAAGACTCTCTTTTGCCAATGCTCTCATTCTTCTTTTATGAAGTGGAGCTAACAAAATTGAATCGAGATTAGAACGATGAACTGGAGCCATTATTAAAGCATCTTTACCGTAAAGATGCTCCTTACCTGAAACTTCAACACGTAGATAAGACCAAAGAAACACGCGAAGAAGAAACCTTGTAGCTGCGTAAACAACTGAAGCTGCTTTACTTGCCGCTATCTTCTGGGAACGAAGCTGCAATTCTTCATTCATAATCATTTCTTTACCTCGACCTAGCCATCCGCCAAATAAAAACTAATTATTTCAAAACCAGTGCCAAATTCCTGACAATCCGAATCTGTAACTCGTCTCATTCTAATTGCTAGAAGCCGAGCGATCGTCACTTTAATTCTCCTAGTATGTAACGAAAGACAAATCGATAAAACATGACAAAAAAACTACTTTTAACAACCGCTACTCTTATCGGCATAGCTCTTCTAGCTGGATGGTGGTTCCTTCTCCGTGACGACGCACCTCCACCTCCGGATCTGGAATCTGCTATACAAATAGCCTCCGCCACGCAAGCAACTTCCTCGACTACAACTACGACTACTTTGTCGTCCTTCACCGTTCCTTTTGAGGGAGAATCCTTCGATTCGGTAATCGAGCTCTGCGCCCTGGCTTCCAACTCTCTTCAATGCGAAGAAGAATGTTTCGCTGACGAAACTACGTTGGAAGAGTGTGTAGCTGAAGCGGAAGAGATAGTAGCCGCCCAAAACAGCCAACTCCCAACGCTTCCTGGTCCTACCGTTACAACATCTACTTCCACAACAACTACAACTCTTGCGCTGGATTCAACTGAAGTAGCTGACATAACGGGGACATGGTTAGTTGACACAACAATTGGATCNTTTGGTATTGATGAGTCAACAAGTTCTTTTGTTGGTTTNCGNATACANGAAGAACTTGCAAGAGGTATNGGGGAAGTTACAGCAGTAGGAAGAACTCCTAAAGTAGACGGCACCCTTAACTTCCTCGAAGGCTCTCTTGTAAAAGCAGAGATAACAGCTGATTTGACAGAACTCAGAACTGACAGATCTATGAGAGACTCAAAAGTTCAAAGCGCTCTTAATACCAGCACTCACCCAAGTGCAGTATTTACACTTGATAAAGAAATCTCTATAAACAACGAACAAATGACTGAATCAAGCGTTTCCGGTTCCCTTACAGTAAACGGACTAACTAATCAGGTCGAAGTTGAATTACAAGCCCAATTAGTCGGAGAAATTATTACGGTCGTTGGAAAATTTGAGATCGCCTTAAGCGACTATCAAGTTGAAGCTCCATCAGCTTCAATAGTTGTGTCCGTTGAAGATGAAGCAATCGTTGAATTCCAACTATTTTTCGTTGAAGCCACTTCGGAAAATTCAACTGCAGCTGTTGTAACAACTACTTCTATGGACCCTTTGGTAATAGAAAATGTCGAACAATTAAATGAGTACATAGCTGAGGCTGCAAGCTTTAATCAATCGGACAGCGATTGGCTGCTACCTGGAAACCTTGATCCTTCTGCTGGAGGCGCTCCGGGCTTCACGAGATACGTGTTTCGTCAGACTTCAGCAGGAGTTGTACCAACTCTGGTTGAAGGTCCTATAGGTCCACAATTTAGATGTCAAGAAGAAGTTCTTCCATGTTCTTATCTCGAACTGAAAGAACTTCTTGAATCAAATAGCCCGATACCTGAGCAAATGGGACTCTCATCGGAAGAGCTAGCTGATTTGGTAGCAGAACTCGATGTGCTTAGTGGATTTCTGGAAGAGCATAAAGATGTAAACAAAGCTTGTGAGAAAGGTTACTTATCGGATCGGATTCAAACTGCCAATATGGGTTCACATTTTATTAAAGCTGATACTTTCGGTAACGGATTTGATCCAGGTGAACCTGAAATAATTCTTTATGCACGTGCTGATGGAACTCTTCCAAGCGAGGCGCTAGGACAGTGCCGCGATGGAGTCTGGAATGGACAGCCGATGACACTGGTTGGAAGTGCTTTTATACTTCCTCCAACTCAGAAAGACAATAGCCATCCAAAAGGTTTCACCGGTAACCTCGACAATTGGCATGTGCATCTAAATCTTTGTAGAGGGAACTCCAGTGGAACTGATACTTTCGTACCCGAAGAGGAATGTGAAAAATCAGGTGGAAATTTTCATGAAACTATAGGTTGGATGATGCACGCTTGGGTGAGCCCAGAACATGACAACGAACTAGGTGTTTTCTCAATGTGGAATCCAAACATAGCTCCTTTCGGGGACACCAGTTCTGTAGAGGAACGGTTTTTGGTACAAGGTGAAAATTTCCCTGAAGGCGCAAAACAATCTTTGGTAACAAATTTTGCCTTTGAAAATGAAATCGAAGTTGAAGCAGGACAGAGTGTCTATTTCAACAACAGCGACTCTGTGCCTCATACAATCAGTGCTGGTACTCCAGATGCGCCTGAATTAGAAGCGTTTGACTCCGGAGTTCTAAACCCAGGCGATAATTTTCAGATCGACACTTCGCAACCCGGGAGCTACCCGCTCTTCTGTGCTCTACATCCCGACATGACTGCTCTCTTAATCGTCAACTAGTTCTTAAGAACGAATACTTTCTGAACTCAACCGCCAAGTTTTCCAGTCTTCATTTCATTTATCGCCTCAGAGTCACCAGATAACTTAACTTCACTGTTGTCACGTCTACCGAAAAGAAACAATGCAATCTCACTGGGTTTACCCTCTAATACCACTGGTTTACCTCCACCACCCAAGTGGATCGTTTCTCCGGAACTATTTAAAAGTTTTAAGTCAACATCTTTAAGACTTCTGACTAAAAGTTTGGAAAACCGCTCCTGTTTAACCCACAAGGCATCTTCAAGTTCATTTATATCAGCACGAGGTGTGCATCCTGATACTCCTCTTCGGACATCTTCGTGATGAACGAAGAACTCGAAAAGATTCATAGCCTCGTCAAACCTCTTTAAATAAAATGGGGGGCCTGAACGTACTTTTTCTACCAATTCTTCAAATGGTTTTTTTTGAGCTAATTGTTTAGTCGCTTTAGCAAGCTTTTTGGCTAAATAACCAGGCACAACTAGACCAAATGCTTTTATAGAATTTTCACGAAGCACTAAGTGAGCTGCCAGATCAGCCGTATTCCAACCTTCACATAAGGTGGGGTGGTTGGGTCCGACAGATTCAAATAAATCGCAAAGTTCTTGTCGTTCAATCTGCGCGTAATTTTTATTCATCAGGCGACACCACACTGTCTGGAACCCATGCACCATGAAACCCATCAGGGACTCTTTGTGGAAGATGAATTCGAGCTACAGGTTTCTCTTCAATATTATTGGCGTCCAATATCACTAGTTCTGCTGGAGAACCCATACGATCATTTACACAAACCAAAACCCATCCGTCTTCTTCACTTGTGGATCCTTCGCGTGGTACAAAAATTGGTTCTCCGCCGAATCGGCCTTCGCCGTGATCGTGGAAAATTACTTCTCCGGTCTCCATGTCAGTTCGATACGTGGGTCCCAGGTCAAAACCAACCGCAGTGTAGGCATAACGGTGTCTGCGACCTACAGTTCTTGGATCATGAGCTGGGAACTCATGTGCCAAGTCACTAACAATTTCTTCACTCACAGTACGAGTTGCCGGATCAACTGTCCATCTTGCTAGTTGAGAAGGAGTGTCGCCTGCAGGGCCTTTGAGATCTTTTTGGAAAACACGCTCATATCGACAAAGGTCAATAATGATTTTATTTTCATTCTGGCCTTCACTCACTTCAAAAGCATTGACAGGATGAAAGACGTAACACGAAGGTGCCTCACACCAGATGATGTCAGATGCTTCCCCATTACGAGGCAACAATCCGATTCTTGATTGGCGATCGTTTTGCCAAGCTATTGGGAACGGGTCTCCTGCTATAGCTAGGTCTAAATCAACACAAACCGGCAAGTCATAGATGATCGCGTATTTTTCTGTGAGTGACATGTCGTGAACCATTGGCATGCCCTCAATTGGAATATCAGTGACTTTTTTTACCCGGTTATCCTCCCCTATCACCACATGCTGCAAGCGGTCGAGAATATCTGGATACGCGTAACAGACTGCATGAAGTTCTTTGTTGACAGGATCGAACTTTGTGTGAGCACTAAACGCCCCGGGTAACGTTCCACCAAAATTGTCATACCCAACAGTTTCTAGATCGTATTTCATTGCTACAGGAGTGGTTCCTGCCTCTACTAATGCAAAAGTAGTGCCGGCGTGTCCAATTACTGAAGTGTTAGGTGAAAACCCAGAGTCCCCGAAACTACTTCCTACTGGCGGTTCTTCCTGAAGCTTTTCGGCTAAATCTCTACCTCTGACCCAACGGTTCCGATACCATTCAGCCTTGCCTCCTCGGAGTCGAACACCATGAATCATCCCATCGCCTAAAAACCAGTGGTAGGCCTCCGCGTCCACAGGCCCAAAAGGGTTGGGACCATTACGTAACCATCTTCCTTCAAGTTCTTCAGGAATTTCGCCTGTAACTTCTAAATCAAATGCTGTAATTTCACTGTCAACTGGTGCTTTAGTGCCTTCCAGATAAATACTCATTAACTCCCCCTCTTACGTTTACAAATTTTATGAATCAGCAAATCTTTCTTTCAGTTCTCGTTTCAAGAACTTACCATTCGCATTTCTAGGCAATGCTTCATCTACAAACCAAATATGCTCTGGAACCTTAAAAGAAGCTATTAGAGAACCAACATGGTCTTTCAGTTCTTGGGTTGAGCATGCAGTTTCAGGAAGCAAATAAATTGCGACCCCAACAGTTTCTCCTAGGCGTTCATCAGGAACTGCAAAAGCCGCAGCTTCAGCTATGGAAGGATGCTTATAAATAGCTGCTTCTACCTCAGCTGAGTAAACATTCTCTCCACCTCTGAGGACCATGTCTTTAGCTCTATCTACAAGAAAGAGAAAACCATCTTCGTCGAAGTAGGCGATGTCTCCAGTGTGAAACCAGCCTTCGGTGAGAACTTCTTTATTAGCTTCTGGTCTATTCAGATAGCCACGAAAGACATTTCCTCCCTTTACCCAAAGCTCACCCTCTTCACCAATGGGTAGATCTTCCCCTTTCCCATCAACTATTCGGGATTCCATTACAGGACAAGGTGAGCCTGCGGATTCTGGTTTAGCTAGAAAGAAATGCGCAGCGTTCACTGTTATTACACCATTTACTTCGGTCAATCCGTAACCTGTACTTGGCCTACCTTCAAGTCTTTCTTCAATTTTCTGGACTAGATCAGGTTGAACTGCGGCCCCACCCCCTCCAAGACTGTCAAGACTACTTGTGTCTCTTTTTGAGAAATCTGGACTGTTTACAAGCTCTCGCGCCATCGTCGGCACACCTGTAAATGTTGTAGGTCTTTCTCTTTCGATAATCTCTAAAGCTTGTTCAGGGTTCCATCTGTGCATCAGAACAAGCTTCCCGCCTACTGCGGTGACAGGGTGCATGCAACAGTTGCAGCCTGTTACATGGAAAAGAGGAACTGCTAATACAGAACCTGGATTACTTTCACCAACTTTCTTGTCAGAACCCGTTGGTGGTTCACCTGCTTCTATTGCTTTTTGCTCAGCTAATTTTGACATTGTTGACCAAAATGCCAAATTTAATAGATTCGAAACAGCTCCTCTATGAGTTAAAACTGCCCCCTTTGGATGACCAGTTGTTCCAGATGTATAAAAAACACATACATCATCATCAGGCTCAATAGCAACTCCCGAAACATTAGGGGTTTCTTTTCCAATAGAGATTGCATCCTCCCAGCAAATAGAGTCTTCAGGTAGATTAACTTCTGTTCTAACTGCTACGACATGAACACCACCTTCGCTTCGAAGAGCGCTTAAGTGTGGAATGATTCTTTCCATTCTTTCCTGATCACAGACAATCACTCTGGGGTCACAATCATCTACAGCAAATTCGATCTCTGGACCTGTCCACCATGCATTCATTCCCACTGCTACAGCTCCCAATGAGGCAATCGCCCAATAGGTTAAAACCCATTCAGGGTAATTTCGCATCAGTATTGCAACCCTGTCACCATGTTTGATACCCAAATCCTGAAGGTAAGAGGCGAAGCTATTTGCTTTTAAGTGGGCTTCTTCATACGAAATTCTCTCGTCGCCGTAAATCAAATAGTCTTTTTCTCCGTGGGCAGCTGACATGTTCCAAATATCGACAAGAGTCTCAGGAGCGGAATCGTAGACCCTGGTCATGTGGTTTCTGATTTCAATATTGGACCAAGAGAATGGGGCTCCCTTTGCTGTTAATTCTTCCCATGCCTCTTTATAATGTCTGTCCACATTCCCTCCAATAGGCTGCCTGCGATACCCTTACACTTACCGTGGCTAGTTGAGACATAATAGAAGCCACTAGTGAGAAAACATAAACCAAAAGGAAATTAAAATGGAAGAAATCGCTTTTGACGACATAGACGCCCTGAACGCCAACGTGGGCGAAGAATGGAGTGACTGGGGTCCAGAATTCGAATTAAGTCAGGAAAAGATAAATGCTTTTGCTGACCTAACTGGAGACCACCAATGGATCCATATTGACGAAGAGAAAGCAAAAGCTGGACCATTCGGTACAACTATTGCGCATGGGTTCTTCACACTTAGTTTGGTGCCAGTTCTGAGTTTGATGCTCGAAGGCTCTTCAGGAGCACGTTTAAAAGGTTTTCAAAATGTCATCAACTACGGAGGGGATCGTCTTCGTTTTCTCGCACCTGTTCCGGCCGGTTCAACTGTTCATGCGCGAACACGCATGAAAGAAGCTAAAGAACATAAAGCTGGGACGTTGATCTCCACTGAAGTAGCTATACACGTGAAAGGTAGTGAAACTCCTTCGGTTCTTTATGAAAGTTTGAGTCTATTTCAAGGCTAAAAAATATTACTTCAGTTATTTTTAATAGTCATACCGCCATCGACCATAAGTAAATGTCCAGTTATGTAACTTGATGCAGGTAAAGCAAGGCTCAGAATTGCATGTGCAACCTCTTCAGGTTCTGCATATCTTCGAACCGGGACTCTTCGGCGTGCAAATTTTTGCTTAGCTTCCTCTGGTATCTCATCTGTCATACCAGTTCTTATAGGACCTGGTCCCACAGCGTTAACTGTTATCCCGCTTTCTCCTAGCTCTACTGCCAAAGCTCGTGTGAGTCCAACAACTCCATGTTTAGCTGCGGTGTAAATTGATGCTGCTGCTGAACCTCCAACTCCTTCTGTTGAGGAGACATTGATAATTCGCGGGGCAGCAGAATTGTTCAAATATGGTAAAGACTCTCTTATAAGGCGCATATGTGAGCTGAGAAGAATGTCAATTCCACTCTGCCACTGATCCTCCATCAAAGGATCGTTGATAGCCACTGGCATCGAGACGCCGGCATTGTTGACAAGAACATCGATAACTTCGTTGTTTTCGGAACCCCAGCGAGATACATCTTCAGTAACAGTTTTTATTTTTGTTCCATCGGTGACATCAAGTTTCCACCCTCTGGCTTTCCCGCCGCTCTGGCTGATTTCTTCCACAACACTCTCGACGCGTTGTGAGTCAATATCGGTTACGGCCACATATGAACCGTGATCAGCAAACAGATGAGCTGTAGCACGCCCTATACCTGAACCCGCTCCCGTGATTAACACGACATGACCCTCCACGGATCTGCTAAGCGAGCTAAGCATCATGGCTTATCTCAATCGGATTGTTGCTGGGCACCAATTGCTCCTTTTTCACGAAGATCATCAATAGTCTGCTGATCCAGCCCGAGTTCAGCCATTATTTCATCTGTATGCTCCCCAACTGTTGGAGCTTTAGTCGGATCAGGAGGAAGTTCTCCGTCAATATAAACAGGTAAGGGTAACTGATCAGCCCCGATCTCATCTTGAGGAATGAAAGGCATCCTCTGTAAGAACTGTGGGTCCTCAGTGACTGTTTCATGGTCGTTAACTGGTGCTATGGGAACATTTTTTTCCTGTCCAAAACTCAACCAGTCAACACTGGTTCGTGTTTTGAAGATCTCTCTTAGCTGTTCTTGGAGTTCAACGTTGTTGCGAGCGTGGTCAGCGTATTGAGAACCAGGCCAACGTTCGAATAAATCCATTCTGTTTATGCCATCACAAAAGTTTTGCCAGAATGCTTTTTCTGAAGCCATAAACAAAACATGTCCATCTATAGTTTCGTAGATTTGATACCTCACACCTTCCCACATGCCAGCCAAGCCCGGGGCTCTTCTTTCATAATCATCAGACGGGTTTCCTGTCACTTCATCTTCTGGTCTCAGATAGGCCCGGTATGTTTCAATCCTGTACCAGTCCATATATGCAGCTGCATCTGACTGAGCTACTTCAATTTGTCTTCCTTGGCCTGTTTCTCTGGAGTTAATAACAGCAGCAAGTATCCCAAGCGCTGCGAGCATAGGGCCCGCATTTATTCCTATGTTCGGCATTGAGGGGATCCGTTTGAATCCTTCATCATCAACTACTGGTTCTATCAAACCAGCCCAGGTGTCATAAGCGATTCCGTGACTTGGAAGGTCCCTGTACGGGCCTGTCGCTCCGTAGCCTGAAATTGTACAAAAAACGATTTTTGGGTTGATCTGCAACAATTCGTTATAACCAAATCCGAGACGTTCTAAGGTTCCTGGGCGCATAGCTTCAACCACAACATCTGCCTTCTCCAACAAACTTCTGTATACCCCAGCACCATCTTCATCTTTAAGGTTTATTGCAATACTTCTTTTGCCTCTGTGCGTATGCAAGTGAAGGAGCGAATTTCCTTCAATTATCGGCCATGTCATCTGACGTATGTAGTCACCTGAAGGTGATTCAACCTTTATTACTTCTGCTCCTAAATCGGATAGAAATGTTCCTACTAATCCAGGTCCAAGAAGTGAGTTTTCTACAACTCGGAGACCTTTTAATAAATCATTGCCACCCATATGTAAAGTCTCTCCGATGTTTCTTTAATCGACAAGCCGTACGCTCATCTAATTATCTAAATCTGGAAAAAACAAACTTTTTGAAGTCGCGGGTTCAACTGTTTTCGGTTACGGTGCGATAATTAGATTTGACTTGGAGGTGTCAATTGTCCCCTATCGTTATTCTCGCTGGTGTATGAACTCCTATTGGTCGTCTTCAAAACGAAGCACTAATTCGAAGGGTTGATAAATGAACGAAAATATTACATTTGATTCTCCAATTGCAAATACGAAATATGGTGACGTCGCTGGACGTTTCAGAAATGATGTGGAACTGTTCGCTGGAATACCCTATGCATCTCCCCCCATTGGAGATTTAAGATTTGCCTCCCCTATCCCTCCAGAAAAGTGGGAAGGTGTTAGAGATGCCAAACGTTTCGGTCCTGCTTCACCTCAACTACCCGGCGAAGGTTTAACTGACCGATTCCCCGTCCGTTGGGACGAAGACTGTCTATACCTAAATGTCGTTACCCCTGCATCGGATGATAAAAAACGACCTGTTTATGTTTGGATACATGGGGGTGCTTATAGAAGCGGTCAAGGTGGGGTTGCATGGTATGACGGAACTTCTTTCGCCTCGCGTGGTGATGTAGTAGTTGTAACAATCAACTACCGATTGGGGGCTTTCGGTTTCACAGAACTGGGTAAACATTTTGGAGACAAATTCTCTTCTTCAGGTTTAAATGGGCTACTTGACCAGATTGCTGCTCTTCGATGGGTTCAAAAAAATATTGCTTCTTTTGGCGGAGACCCTGACCAGGTAACCGTTGGTGGAGAATCGGCCGGAGCTTTTAGTGTGGCCAATCTTCTTGCTTCTCCATTAGCGAAGGGCTTGTTCCATCGTGCTATAGCGCAAAGCGGAGCTGCTTTCCACATACATGAACCTGACGCTGGAGCAGATATAGCTTCAGAATTGTTGGAAGCGTTGGGAAACCCAACTTCAGAAGAAATCTTAGATTTACCTGCAATTGAAATTCTTGAAGCACAAGAAGCTCTTATTGAAAAATGGGGATTTGCAGCTAGAGGTGTCCAACCCTTCTATCCAGTCTGGGGTCACGAAGCTTTACCCGAGGCTCCAATAGACCTGATCAATAATGAATCTTCAAGTGATATACCCCTTCTTATAGGTACTAATGAGGATGAAATGTCTCTGTATGGTTTTACCGACCTTAATGAGGGAACTCTCTTCCGATACGTGGAAAGGATCGTTGACAACCCTAAAGAGATAATTGATTCATACCGGGAAAGAGTTGGTGATGATTCCGGTTGGCTTGCGTGTGCCATCGGAAGTGATTGGGTTTTCAGAATTCCTGCTATTCGCCTAGCTGAAACAAGAGAAAACCATGACGGAAATACTTGGATGTACCTTTTCTCATGGGATTCAAGAGCTTTCGAAGGAAGGTTCGGATCTGCTCATTCTCTTGAGTTGCCTTTCACCTTCAACACTCTTGACCGTGCTGGTGTGAATATTTTTATAGGAGAAGGAGAACTTCCAACTCATGTTGCTGAAGCCATGCACGACGCTTGGATTTCATTTATTAGAGATGGGAACCCTTCTACCGCAGTTCTCGGTGAGTGGCCTACTTATACAACGGAAAATAGAGCTGTCATGGAAATAAACGATCACTGTCAGCTTCTAATCGACCCTCAAAGTGAAGAACGTTCTCTGTGGGATGGTGTCAGATGAGTGACTCTAAGCGTGTCCTGGTTATGGGTGGCACACAATTCAATGGTCTGGCCCTTGTACACGAATTAGTTAGATCAGGTCATGATGTGACAATACTTAACAGAGGACAAACTGAAGCTCCTCTCCCCGATGGAATAACTCGCCTGAAAGCTGACCGAAGTGACCCTGATCAGATTCGCGATGTTCTTAGTGGATTGGATTTTGATGTTGTTCAAGATATGACTGCTTACCATCCTGAGGATGTAGCGCTGATGGTTGAAATTTTCTCAGGAAAAATTGAGCACTACATTTTTGCTAGCTCAACAGTAATTTACGAAGCGACTGATATTTTGCCTATAACTGAGAATCACCCTAAAGAAAGAGGTGACCCTCAAATTGAGTATGGACTGCACAAATTGTTGTGCCAGGACATCCTTGACGAAGCACATGAAAATGGCTTCCCAGCTACAACTGTTGCTTTTGCGATGGTTTATGGACCTAGGAACATTATTCCTGATCGTGAACAAAGAATGTTCGCCCGAATGGAATTGGGAAGACCGATTTTAACCCCTGGAGATGGAACCACTGTCAGCCAAGTTGGTCATGTTGATGACCAGGCAAGCGCACTTGAAGCCCTCATGTGTAAACCTGTCAGTTTTGGTCGTCTCTACAACCTCACCGGAAGCAGTTCTCAATCTGATATTGATTATGTGGAAACCACTGCTGATGCAATAGGGCAAAATGCAGAAATGCGGTTTATACCTTCTGAGGTTATGGAGCGACTCTGGGATGGAGAGATTGAATTTGATTCAGCAGCCAGCAGCAAGGTGAAAGTGGATATAAGAACTAGTGAAGAAGCTTTGCGGAAACAGGCTGCAATTCGTCATCGTTTTCGTTTCACAACTGTGATCCCTAGGTTGGCTCCTAATATTCATCGTTGGAATCGGGATGTGATGTTCAGTATCGACGCCATTCGTAAAGATACTGGCTGGGAGCCAAAACATACTTTGTCGACAATGGTATCCCAAACCTATAAATGGCATAAAGAAAGTGGAGGACGAGAGTTTGACTGGTCTTATGAAGACCAAATACTCAGCCTGATCGATTAATTATTTACAACAGGAAAGTGACAGGCCACAAAATGGTCGTCTCCAACCTGTTGCATTTCAGGTTCCTTTTCTTCGCATAGGGTTTGTGCAGATGGGCATCGGGTTCTGAACCGACAACCTGTTGGAGGATTTATAGGTGATGGTATGTCGTCACCTATTGCTGATTCAGTTGCATCAACTGTAGAAGCAGGTTCGGGCGCTGACGCCAACAAGACCCGAGTATATGGGTGGGCAGGTAAGGAATAAATTGTGTCAGAACTTCCAATCTCACAAATTTTTCCAAGATACATCACCACCACCCGGTCGCTGACGTTCCTAACTACTGATAGGTCATGGCTTATAAATAAGAGTGTCAGACCATACTTGTCTTTCATTTCCTCCAAAAGGTTTAATATCTGAGCTTGAACGGAAACATCAAGAGCGGAAACAGGCTCGTCGCAAATAAGAATCTCAGGATCTAATGCAACGGCTCTGGCTATAGAAATCCGCTGACATTGCCCGCCAGAAAACTCATGAGCCCTTCTATTTGCTGCTATTTCAGGGTCGATACCAACAGATTCGAGCACCTCGTCAACCCGTTCTTGGATTTGTTCTGCGCTCATACCGTTAGGCCAGATAGTCAATCCTTCTTTGACTACTTCACGGACTATTCTTCGGGGATTAAGGGAAGAAATAGGATCTTGAAAAATCATCTGCAATTTAGGCCTGACTTTCCTAAGTGCATCTCCCTTCAAGCCCGTGAGTTCAATTGAATCACTCTCTGAAGTGACCATCACATTGCCTGACGTCGGCTTGGGTAGTTGCACTATAGATCGGGCAGTCGTGGACTTGCCGCATCCTGATTCACCAACAATTCCAAGTGTTTCACCCTTTTTGACATCAAAGCTGACATCAGAGACTGCATGGACTATTTCATCTCGACCTACTTTAAATTCCATTACTAGGTTCTTGACACTTAGAACTATGTCATCATCATCACGCAACTGAGCCACTCCGCTACCAGCCATCAGAGCTCTCCTGTTTCCGTGTTAACGGCAAATGTTTCAAATTCTTTCATGTCTAAACCTGCGGGGGTGTGTCCTGCATTTTGATTAGTCTCTCTAGCCTTGATGCCTTCAGGCGTACCTACAGGATTATGACATGCGCAAAAGCGTCCTTGTTCTTGCTCAACCAGTGGTGGCATCTCAGTTAAACATTCACTAGTGGAATAACGGCATCTCGGCGCAAAAGGACACCCTTCAATCCTTCCTATCACTTCGGGTGGTTTACCTGGAATAGGAACGAGTCTCGTATGACTTGGAGTGTCGATTCTTGGGATTGTTGCATTCAGAGCTTCCGTATAGGGATGCAGCCCGTCATCTTCGAAAAGAGCCTGAGTTGGAGCCTCTTCCATTGTGCGACCACCATACATAACCATAATTTCATCCGTTCGACCCTTCACAACACCCAGATCATGCGTTATTAGAATCATCGACATTCCACGCTCTTTACGAAGATCGTCTAAAAGATCCAAAATATGCTTTTGAACTGTGACATCTAGAGCGGTTGTGGGTTCATCAGCTATTAGAAGCCTTGGCCCGCATGCCAAAGCTATGGCAATTACGACTCTTTGTCTGAGACCTCCGGAAAGTTCATGTGGATATTGTCGTAGCCGTTTAGTAGGTTCGGGAATCCCAACTTGTTCAAGTAGATCTCCAGCTTCGTTCATAGCTTCACTTCGACTTAGGTTCATGTGAACACGCAGTGATTCAGCAATCTGTTCACCAACGCGTTTAACCGGATTCAAAGAAGTCATCGGATCTTGAAAAATCATAGTCATCTCAACACCCCAAAAATGCTTTTCTTTCTTTCTAGCTATTTCTCTTAAGTCCCTTCCGTCGAATTTTATCGAACCTTTCACCTGTGCATAAGAAGGCAATAGATTCATTAGTGTTTTGGCGGTAACAGATTTACCGGATCCGGATTCTCCTACAATTCCGATAGATTCGCCTGGTTCAAGGTCAAATGAAACTCCATCTACCGCGCGCACAGATCCTTGTTCAGTTAAAAAACCGACATGAAGGTCTTCAATAGAAACTAACGGGGCAGCCATTATCAACCTCCCCCAATTCCCATTTCACGCACGTCAAAGAAATCCCTTAACCTGTCACCTGCATAATTAAGTGACATCACTGTTAAAAACATGACTCCTATGGGGAACATTGAAACCCATGGTGCTTTTTGGAGAGTTCTCGAAGCAGACCCCAAAACAATCATCTTTCCCCAGGAGAATCCTTCTTCAACAGAAAGCCCTAAAAACGCAAGTCCCCCTTCTCCGACAATCGCCAAGGCCATCCCTAAAAACGCAAGGGCTCCCATTGGGATGGTCACGTTGGGAAGAATTTCTCTAATCATGATCCTTCGATTGGTAGATCCTAGAATTCTTGCTGCCGCTACGAACTCTCTTTCAGCGGTAGAAATTGTGATTGCACGCGCTAAACGTGCTATTGGTGCAACACCTATGATTCCAATTGTTAAGCAAACAACTGCGAGTGTCTGGCCTAGAAGGGAAATTATCAAAAGTGCAAGAACCAAACCCGGGAAAGCAAAGAGTATGAAAATTATGATGGAGAGGAATTTGTCGGTTGCTCCTTTGAAAAACCCAGCGACGATTCCTAGGGGTCCTCCTACGGCGAATCCAAAAACTATGGCGAAAAACCCAACAGTGAGAGAAACTCTGGATCCCCAAATTGTTCTAGAGAACATGTCTCGACCATTTGTATCGGTGCCAAACCAGTTATCCCAGTTTGGAGCGTCAAGGCGCCCCCCTGCTCCTGTCTGATTCGGATCAGGCATAGGCAAAATGGGCGCTAAGAAAGCTGCCATAACTACCAGAGTCATCCATCCGATGGCAACCCAAAAACCGAAACCAATTTTACGCTTCTCTCTTTTCTCGTTCTCCAGTTCAGACAAAGCTGGATTCTCAATATCTGCACTCATTCGATCACTTTCACGATTATCAGGTTTCACGGCTTACCCTCGGATCGATAACGGAATAAAAGATGTCAACAATGAAGTTGATTGCTATGAACGATGATGAAATTATAGTGACCAATCCGAGCACAAGTGGAAAATCGTCACGAATGACAGCTTCAACAAAAGTTCTTCCCAGTCCTGGGATTACAAAAATTTGTTCAACAACTAACGCTCCACCTATTAAGCCACCAGTACTTAAACCAAAAACTGTCACTAAAGAGAAAAGAGAAGGTCGTAGAACGTGGCGAAACATTATCCAACGATCTGAAAGTCCTTTGGCTTTTGCCATAAGAACAAAATCTTCCTGCAAAGTTGTTATCAGGTCTGTTCTTAATAGACGAAAGTAAGTTGCGGCTAAAGGGAGAGCTAAAGTCATTCCTGGCAGAACGGTCGACCGTAAACGACTGAATAAGTCATCGTCTTCGTACCGGCTTGGGAATATCTGCCATTTGACTACAAATAAGTAGAAGAGAATTACACCGAGTGCGAAATTTGGTAGGGAAATAAAACCAAAAGAAGAAACTGTAGATGACTTATCGAATACACCATTTGCTTTATACGCAGCTCTAATAGCGGCAGGAACCGCAATCACAAGAGCAAAAATTTCTGCAACCACCATAAGAAATATTGATTTCGGTATTCGACTTCCAATGATTGTAGAAACAGGCATTGAATTTTTGAATGAAACCCCAAGGTCACCTTGAACAACATCTCCTAGCCACCTCACATAACGAACAGGTAGAGGGTCATTCAAGTGGTACTTTTCTCTTGCCGCCTCTACAACTTCGCAGTCACCTACGTCTGTTCCTCCCTGACCTGAAATGTCTTCGATCTCTCCTGCGAGGACCGCATCACAATCAACTGCAGCATGGAAACCAACGACATTGAATAACGGGTCACCCAACGTGTTCATCGCGGTGAAAGCCAAAAAGGTTGCTGCGATAATNACNGCAACCATTTGTGCTATGCGTTTTAAAACAAAACCCATTTCCCCACCTGTAATCAGAGATACATAAACTTAGAAGTCCGATGTTAGCGCTGACAAAGACTAAATCTCTATCCCGCTTACAAAGAAAAAATAAAAGGGCGGCTGACATAGTCAGCCGCCCTTTAATTTAAATTTGAAGTTTTAAGGGTTTTACTCCTCTAACCACATTGTTGAGTAGTTTCCATANCCACCGCCTGTACCTCGGCAGTAGAAAGTCGAACCGTCAGGGTATCCTCCATCGCACATTCCNCTNACGTTCGGNGCNTATGTCGCATTCCACAAAGTGTGAGTAAACAATACATATGTATAGCTTTCCTGCACATTTACGGCAATATCTTTCCAGGCTTGAACAACCACATCACGATCGGTACTGCCCCTTGCNTCGAAAACCATGTCATCACGTGCTGGATCGCAATATCGCGGCCAGTTGAGTGACAAGAATCCAATAGCGTCACAGACAATCCACACACCATCACCATCCGGGTTACGAGCTCCCATCTGTCTCCAGGTTAAGAAATCGAAAAACCCGACTGCTGTCTGTGTAATGTGATCATCCTGCAAAAGCATGTCCTTTTCGACGTTGAAGTAAGGTTCGTATCCGGCGGNAAGAACATCAAATATTCGATCCTGAATAACTGATGGACCAGAGTACTGGAACTCCATATTGATCTTCCCGTCAGCACAGTTGTCAGGGTTGTCTCCACAGTATTCTGCAACTAGTGGAGCAGCCATTTCTGGCATATCTGACTCCTGCTTAACATCAGGATTATGGAAAATTGACTCTGGTGGGAACCATGAATCAGCTGACCTCAACTCACCTTGGCCTATGAATTCCAAATAATCAGCCTTAGCTGTCGCGTAGGTCAGTGCCTTTCGTGCACGAATATCATCAAAAGGCGCTTTGCTGGTGTTCATCATGGCAAATGTTTCTTCACCAAGGTCTTGTTCAAACACCTGATACCCGTCAGCTGCTAGATCTCTTAGAATCATGGCTGCATCAATATTGGATGTGGATACACCATCAAGATCGCCTGCCGACATGGCTCCTGCNCCAAGCTCACTNTCTGTGTANACNTAGAACTCTATTGCATCAAGAAGAACTCCTCCTGCTGCCAAATAGTCGTTGTACCACCAATCAGGGTTCTTAACTACACGAGTCATCAAGTCCTGTTCACGACTATCTATAATGAACGCNCCNGAACCTACAGGCATCTGATTCAANGNTGGATCTTCNATNGCCGCTTGCATCCAAGCTAATGAAGGAACGTAACCGAGCTGACCTGCGAAGTAAGTCGGGAAGTCAACGTGAGGTCGTAACGCATGCATACGTACTGTCATGTCGTCAATTACCTCAATTGCTCCTCCTTCTCTTGCTAAGTCCAATACAGGCTTAAGAGCAAGTGAGATGAGTGGATCAGCTAGCTGTCTTCCTACTGCGAATGCAACAGTTTCAGCGTCAAGCATGGTGCCGTCATGGAACTCTACGCCTTCACGTATGTTAAAGTCCCATGTCTTAAGGTCATCACTACTTGTCCAGGATTCTGCAAGACCTCCAACGAACACACATGCGCAAGGGTCATCTGTTACCCAAACGAGTGTGTCGAAAATGGCACCTGCCATCATGTGGCCAGCAATTGCGAAACGGTTAACCGTTGGGTTAAGCCCGTCACTTTCAGCTTCCATCATGAGTCGAAGTGTTCCACCAGCTACTGGCACAACCTCTTCTTCTGCGTATGCTCCGTCGCCTATGTCGTCGTAAGTGACTGTGAAGGCGTCAGTGAAGTATTTGGANCCTAATTCAAACAGGCTTCCATCTGCTTTCATTGAAGAAATCGCTGCGTTGAATGGAGCGACCAGGTCTGAACCGTTAGGGAATGGAACTCCTAGTTCGTCTGCGCTTAGCACACCTTCTAGCAGTTCAAGTGCATCAGAGTTTTCACCCTGGTATCCCTGTCCAGCAGTTTCGTCCATTATCACAGAGTCACAATCGCCTGCTAGTAGAGCTTGAACAGCGAAGCCGAATGTCTCAAAGAGAATCACGCGATCTTCACCGAAGTTGTCTATAGCTGTTTCGGCATTTGTTGTTCCTGTCTGTGAACAAACTATCAGTTCATCCATTTCACCGAATCCTTCGAGAGTTGCGAAACGGTCTTCACCCAACCCAACGATGAGTCTCTGATCGACGCTTATATAGCTGTCTGTGAAGTCCAGAGTTTCTTCTCTCTCTGCTGTGATAGTGATTCCGCCACCAGCGGTGTCGAATGTTCCATCACCTACAGATTGAATAGTTGCTTCCCATGCGAACTCTGTGTAGTCAAGCTCACAGTTAAGGCGATTACAGATCTCACCGAAGAAATCGTAGTCAAAGCCACCAATATCGCCGGTTTCTGCGTCCACATAGTTGTATGGCAGATAAGCGTTTTCGATAGCTACTGAAACTGTTCGTCCATCCAAATCAGGCAAAGCAACTTCTTCTACTACTTCTTCTACTACTTCTTCTGCTTCTTCTGCTGCTTCGATTTCTGGTCCTTCAATAATTTCTGGTGCGTCACCAGCAGCTAGAGAAGCTGAAGCTGAAGCGATCCAATCAGCAACATGGTCAGCGTTATCGGCCATCCATCCTGCAGCAAGCTCAATAACGTGAGCCTGTGAACCGTCACCAGCATCTTGTTCAACTTGCATGAACGCAACGTCAAGAATTGATGGCTTGATTAGTGGGAACAAATGACGCAAGTACGGTGTCTCATTGAGACGTTCTGTACGCATTGAAACCTGAATATCTGCAGGTTCCCAACCTAACTGACAAGGCTGTGTGCACATAGAAGCGTCAAAGCCTGTGAAACCTTCTCCCTGATTGTGAGAAGCTCCACCTTCTAGGCCGAGAGGGTTGGACGCATCCAACGGATTCTCGACTGAAAGCCAAAGAACATTCTCGCCAGGAATAAGAACAGTCACATAAGCAGTAGGAGTCCATGTGTAAAGAATTCCAGGCTCACCGTTATTTACACGGTCGACCATCTCTGCGTACAGAGCGTCGTAACCAGCCTTGGTCTGTTCCATATTGTCCCAAGCAGTAGTTCCATTACCAAAAGCGATCTGATTCTCAATGGTGTCATCACAAGTCCAGTTCTCTGGGCAACCAAGGATCTCTCCCTTGCCGTTGCCATCAGAATCCAACTGAGACCATAGAGCTTCATCACTGTTTATCTGATCAATGGTTGAAACATTGTTGTCTTCAGCCCATGACTTAGTGACCAAGAATCCCTGAACACCAGCATCCTGGAACAAACCAGGAACGGCTTCTACGTGGTCAGCAACAAGCGACCCGTCGGACAATTGGTTCTCAAACCATGAGTAGTGAACCGGATACCAAGAGTTAGCCCAGAAATCGCATGCACCATCAGCCATAGCTGTGAATGCATTCGATGGTCCAAGCTCGATCTCAGCCGGATCAGAAACCTCAAAACCAGCAGTCTGCAAAATCTGACGTACAATCTCGGCCTGGATATAACCAGAAGCCCAGTCAGCACGACACATCGCCAACGAAACACCCTCACCGGGCAAAGAATCGTCAGCAACAGCAGCAGCTGGAGCGGCAGTTGTTGCCGCAGCAGGCGCAGCAGTAGTAGCAACAGCAGCAGAACCGCTATCCGAACTACTCGCACCATCATCACCGTCAGACCCGCAGGCCCCGGCAATCAATCCAAGCGCCAGAACAGCAGAAACAATCCGCCAGCTCCGACGCCTAATAAGCTTTTCCATAAAGGAAATCCCCTCCATTAGTTAACAAAAACTCTGAATACACNTCAGTATTCAGAGACCTTCGAGTGTAAAGGAATTCACTTACAAACGTCAATGTCGGAATTGTTACAACCGTNCGACAAAAAAACCCTTTAAAATCAGGTGAAAATGCCCTTCTGTTACCTGTTCTTAGTAATAATTANGCAGAANTGGCTTAAATTAGAAAAATTAAAGAGTTAATTTCTCAGGTTTTGGCTAAAAGATACTTCTTAATTATTCAGAGCTTTTCTCTCTATAGTCGCCAAATGGTCTGTCTCTATCACTCAAGGTTTTCGATACACCTTCATCTCTGAAGCGTTTCATGTATTCCTTTGATGACTTCTGATGAAAACCGAGTGCTTGTATTTCAGCAGTTGCTCTNATCCCATCTCGCACTCCCATGACTTCCATAGCCCGATGGACTGAACGTTTGTTTAGAGCTAAAAGGTCTGAAGGAATTTTTGCTATTCTCGATGCAATTGTTGCAACCGCATCATCGAGCTCTTTAACAGGGAATGCTTTATTTGCAAATCCGGAATCCACAGCTTCTATTCCTGTCATAGCATCGCCTGTCAGCATAGCTTCCATTGCTTTTCTAAAACCCAAATACCATGTTTGCCATTGCATATCTGGAGGTGACATCAGCCGAACAGGTGGATAACCAATTTGTGCATCTTCAGAAACATATAGAAGGTCACAAGCAGCAGCTAGCTCTGACCCTCCAGCCAAACAATATCCGTGAACTTGCCCGATGATTGGTTTTGACATATCCCACATTTCAAACCAATTCGCTACAACATGTCTTGACCACCAACCATCAGTACTTGATGCTGCTCTTTCAACAGGACTATTCGCTGATGACAAGTCATATCCTGAACAAAAAGAGTCACCAGCCCCACGTATGACTATCACAGACACATCCTTATCTGAATCGGCATCTCTTAAGTTTTCAAAAATAGCTAAACGCAAATCATCATTTAAAGCATTATGTTTTTCGGGACGATTCATAGTCAAGCGTCTAATACCTTTTTCTGGTTCATCTGTTAACAAAACTGAAGTATTCACTTTTCGACTCCCTAAATTATTTGTCTAAGTTACCCCTGAAAATTTTCCCAATATGGGGCACGGAGTTTTCGTTTATTGATCTTCCCCATAGTCGTTCTTCCTAAATCATCCACAAACTCAATCTTCTTTGGGCACTTGTAATGAGTTAGATTGTTACGGCAGTAACTAAGAAGATCCTCCTCAGTAACAGTAGTTTCTGGATCATCACTGATGACTAGTGCGATTAGTCTTTCTCCCATTTCATCATCTGGAATGCCGATGCAAGCAACATCCAATACATTTTCATGAGTAATTAGCACTTGTTCAGACTCTGCAGGATAAATATTAACCCCACCTGAAAGGATCATGTCAGAAAATCTGTCAGTTATATAGACATACCCATCTTCATCCAAATAACCAATTTCACCTAGAGTAAAAACTCCAGGTTCTAAGTGTGCCTCTGCCGATTTTTCGGGATCATTATGGTAAATGACCCCTCTACCTGTTTTGTCACGAAAATAAAGTCTTCCTTCAACGCCTTGACCGAGCGGTAAGCCACCATCATCAAAAATAAGAGCTTCAAAAGGTGGTCTTGCTTGGCCGACAGAACCGGGGTGTTCAAGCCATTCCTCAGAAGTGATACTACAAGTAGTTCCCACCTCACTAGCTCCGTAAGCCTCAAATAGAACTGGACCCCACCATTCGATCATTGCTCGTTTAATTTCTATAGGACACGCTGCTCCTGTATGAGTAACCATCTTTAAGGATGAAACGTCGTACTGGTCGCGTGTCTC
Organism: Acidimicrobiaceae bacterium; assembly: GCA_002716285.1. GTDB lineage: Bacteria > Actinomycetota > Acidimicrobiia > Acidimicrobiales > MedAcidi-G1 > MedAcidi-G1. The sequence goes on along the minus strand of PBAM01000029.1, from coordinate 9,032 downwards.
TTTAGGCAGATCCAATAAACGTACAAAATGGGTTGGAACCATTACCGTGCTTTCAATGTCATGATCAGAAATTGCAGACAAAGTTTTTTCAGCGTCAAATCTGCCTAAAACGACTACAGGAACTCCGGCTACTAAATTTCGCATCCCTGACAAAGGTCCTGTGTGATACATAGGACCTACTACTAAATGGTTTCCGTACTTGCTGAACCTGCTCTCTTGAAGAGCCTCAACATGCTCTTCAATGGTTTCACCACCAGCAAACATTGTTGGTGGAAGATCGGTCCCTTTTGGTCGTCCCGTTGTGCCAGATGTATAAAGCAAATGCGGTAAAGGCTTAATATTTGTTTCTGGATTTTCAGATGGTGCATCTTCATACCATCTGTCCCAAATTTCATAATTATTGGACTTTTCTACTTGTTCACCCCAGACGATTATTTGCTCGATTCCTGCAATTCGAGCGGCCTCTAGCCCGCGGTCTAAAGTCTCAGGACCAAGAAACAGAACACTAGTTTCGCTGTCTTTTAAAATGTACGCAGTTTCTTCAGCGGTTAAATGAAAATTAACTGGAACAGTGGAAGCACCTGCTAACAATCCCCCAAGGTGAGCTAATGCCGTCTCATTGGAGTTCTCTGCAAAAACAGAAATACGTCTTTGTTCTCCTAAGTTACTTTCTAGAAGTCTGTTTGTAACACGATTTAAAATCCCATCAACGTCATTCCAGTTAAGTGCCTTATTACCATCTCGTATTGCAATTTGCTCCGAGTTTTTTTCAGCTAATTCCTTAGCAAATTCTGGCATTACAACCTCCAAAACCTATGCCATTATGCCAAATAAGAATCAAACCACTCCTAAACATTTGGATAATCAAACTTTTCCCACTGGTTGTGCCCTCTATTATGCTGCTACCGTTCGAAAATATGCCTTTGCTTTAGGCTCGTTTGAGGAGGTTTTATGGATCTAAATGAAATACCTAAGTCTGCTAATGAGATTTCAGCTGAATGGCTAACGGCAGCTCTCACTCTTGAAAATGATCAACACGTTTCTGAAGTAATTGTAGAAGAACTACCAGAGGGTGTTGGTTTCATGGGTGAAGTGGCACGTTTGAATCTGAAATTTTCAAATGGAACTGAAACAACTGTAATTTCAAAGATCCCCACACAAGTTCCAGAAATACGAAGCATGCTCGCTCCTGCAAGAATATTTGAAAGAGAAGCGCGCTTCTTTGAACAAGCCCAACCGTTGATTCCTGATATAACAGCTAACTGTCTATATGCAGCGATCGACACCGAAAATGATGACTACTTACTTCTTCTTGAGGATCTTTCCGACATGCGCGAAGGTGATCAATTAAATGGCTGCTCAGTTGATGATGCCTCTTCAGCCCTAGAAGCTTTAGCTAAGTTACACAGGACCTTTTGGGGTGATAACAACCTTGCAAACTTTGATTGGCTACCAAGTATCAATAGCGAAGGTATGAGAGTTGGTAGTGAAGTATATAAACAGTCGTTACCAGGATTTCTAGAAGCATTTGGTTCTTCAATCGAACCAGAAAATGAAAATATAGTTCAAAGCTTTGGAGACAATGTTCATCAACTACTCGATCGTCTCGCTGAAATGCCTTTGACAGTAACCCATATGGACTACAGGGCAGACAATCTGTTTTTTGGCTCGAACGGTTCTGTAAAAATGATCGATTTTCAAACCTTTAGCCGTCATGGCCATGCAGAAGATGTCGGTTATTTCATTTCTCAAAATGTGTCGATAGAAGATCGTCGCAATAACGAAGATGGTCTTCTGCGCACCTATCACGAAGCATTAACTTCGGGTGGTATTGACTACTCTTTCGATCAACTCCGTGAAGATTACAGAATAGGGATGTTGTATGGATGGGTAATCCCTGTCTTCGCTGTCGGAACTCTTGATTTTTCAAGTGAGAGAGCTGTATCTCTATGGACAGCAGTAATTGAGCGCTGCCAAGCCGCTTACCTTGATCATGGTGTAAGTGATCTACTCACAGCATAAGTAGCAAGATGGATAACCATTTCATAGACCACTCTTCTCGACCTATAGAAGAACTTCTTTCCCTCAAAGGCAAAAGCTCGGTCGTTACAGGTGGAGCGAGCGGTATAGGTGAAGGGATTGTAAAAAGATTCGCTGAAGCTGGTTCTTCAATAATTGTTGCTGACATAGATCTAAAAAAAGCTGAAAATACATCAAAAAAGGTCGCAGATTCCACTGGGGTAAAGGTCATTGCAGTCGAGGTTGATGTCAGTAATTCGAAATCTTTAGCTGAAACTGCCGAAGCTTGTTTAGAAAATTTTGGAAGTCTGGAAATATGGGTGAACAATGCAGGAATTTTCCCTACAACAGGACCAGCGATCGAAGCAGAAGACTCGTTTGTAGATGAAATGCTTGAAGTTAATGTTCGAGGCACTTTCGCTGGTTCAAGGGAAGCTGCTTTGAGGATGAAAAATGGTGGCGTGATAATCAACTTGGCTTCAACCCAGGGTTTAACAGGCGGACCAGGAATAAGTGCTTATACAGCTTCTAAACATGCTGTTGTAGGTTTGACAAAAAGTTTGGCTATCGAACTAGCACCTAAAGGTATCCGTGTAGTAGCTGTTGCACCTGGGGTAATCGATACACCTGGGGTTAGGGATCAACTAGAACCATTGAAAGAGGCAGGCATTGATATTTCTTCAATGGTTAAGAATTCTCTTTTGGGTAGGTCCGGAGTTCCAGATGATGTTGCCAGGGTTGTCTTGTTTTTAGCAAGCGAAATGGCAGATTGGATTACCGGTGCGACAATCCCTGTCGATGCTGGGAAATTAGCCGGTTAAAAGTAGAAGTATTTCTTATCAATTTCTAAGTTCTAGCCACCAAGGTTGTGCATTAGCGGGCATTCTTTCTGAATATGATGTCGCTAGTTCTCCCAGTTCACTTGGAGGGATCTGGTGATCAGTTTCAACTAATTGAGACGCACCTTGAATCGGATCAACCCATTCAATTTTAATCTCCGTTGTTATTTCACGAAGCTCGGAAGCTAATTCCTCATGATGAGAACTTACTTGATGTTTCAAAAATCCCAAATAATCCTTAAAGGAAGCAGACGTGTAATACGTTTGATTTTCTGACCCTCTCCAATATTCATAACGGACGACATTGTCTTCATTCTCATGCGTTGCAGAAAAAAGGTCTTTAGCTATCTCTTCAAAACGTTTTTCCTTACCCTCACGAACTTTGATGTGCGCTAAAAAAGTTGCCAACTTTACTCCCTATTGTCGAATTGATCTTCTATCTAATATCCTCACACATGAACGAGGAAAAAATTTTACTGGACACTATATGAAAACATCAGACCATATTGATTTATTTGATTCTGGGACTCAAGAAGATTGGTTTCCGACTTATAAAGAACTAAGAGATGAATTTCCTATCTATCAAATTCCTGGAAGCAAGATATTTGTTCTTACAAGGTATGAAGACGTTATGCATGTTCTCAGGCATTCGGATCGCTTTATAAATGGTTATGCCACTACTAGACATCCATCAAGCCAAAAAATTTATGAAGAAAAAGGATTCCCGAAACAATCGGTTTTAGGAACTAACCCACCTGTTCATAAGTTGTATCGCAATATGGTTGACTCTCATTTCAACATTGAAGGATCGGCAAAGTGGTCAGATCAGATTACTGCTCTAGCTAACAATTTAATTGACGATTTCTGTGCTGATGGTGAAGTCGAATTTCTCTCTTCGTTCGCCCTACCTCTACCCGCAATAATGATTACAACAATTCTTGGAATGCCTCTTGATGATTTCGATCAGCTTAAAAAATGGTCAGCTGCGTGGGTTCTACCATTTTCAGGTCCGCTAAGTGAAGAAAAGGAAAACTGGGTTGCCGAACAAGGCGTTGAATTCCAAAACTACATACTCGAACATGTCCATGACAGACGCGAGAATCCAAGAGATGATGTTATAAGCCACTTAACGCGCGGAGTTTTTGGTGATGAACGTCCACTAACAGACAGCGAAATTGTTCGAATAATCGATCATTTATATATAGGTGGTAATGAAACAACTACTTTTGCCTTGACCTCTGGACTTTGGATTCTCTTAAGGGAAAACGGTTTGTACGAAAAGATTGTCAATGACCGTGATCTTGTGGAGCCATTCATCGAAGAAGTTCTAAGGCTCGAATCACCAACTCAAGGTTTATACCGCGAAACCACACAGGATGAGGAGTTCCACGGAATGGAAATTCCAAAAGGGTCTACCATTCACATCAGATATGCAGCTGCCAATCGTGATGAACGGATATTTGAAAATCCTGAACAAGTCGATCTGGAAAGAACAAATTTGAAACGCCATATGGCTTTTTCGTTGGGTGAACATCATTGTCCCGGATCAGGGCTCTCTCGCACTGAGCAACGTCTAGCCTGGCACGTAATTTTGGACCGGCTTCCTGAATTGTCTCTTAACGAAGAAAAAAATGATTACAAGCACATGCCAGGACTTGTACTGAGATCTCTTAACGAACTTCACGTGAAGTTCAAACCATCAGAACCTATTTCGAAATAAAACCCTCAACCTCTCTTTAGCGTGAGAGAATAGTCACACCTGAAATTCCAGGTGCTCCATAGACGTGTGTATATGCGGTGCATGGGTCCCCTGGAACTTGTCGTTCTCCTGCATCGCCACGAAGTTGTAAAACATTTTCATATACCTGTCGCAGACCTGAAGCTCCTATTGGTTCCCCATTTGCTAGGCATCCTCCGTCCGTGTTGACAGGGAACTTGCCATCAATTTCAGTTTCTCCATTTTGAATCATGGATTCTTGTTCTCCATGTTCGCAAAACCCATTCTCAGCCATATGCATTACCTCAGCTCCACTTTCGGTGTCTTGTAGCTGGGCTATGTCTATTTCTTCGGGTCCTATTCCTGCCATTTCAAAAGCTGCTTTTGAAGCATCTACTGTTGGTCCTTCACTGAATTCATTAGCAAGGTGTGGTGAGAAAACTTCGAAACTTCCGAATCGACGTGACTTGACGACACATGACTTTAGGTAAACAGGGCTATCTGTATACTCCTTAGCCTTGTCTGCTCTTACCAAAACAAGGGCCACTCCCCCTTCTCCTGGAGAGCAAAACATATATTGAGTTAACGGGTAAGACAGCATTGTTGATTCAAGAACTTCTTCTTCAGAGAATGGTTTTCTACGCCATGCCATTGGATTTAATGCACCATTACGAAAAGCCTTTGTTGATACTTTTGCCAATGTGTTTTGAGTTATCCCATAGTCATGCATGTAACGGTTTATCTTCATGCCGAAAAACTGGGTAGTGAGAGCCATTCCAGATTCTCCATACCATTCAAGATTGTCCCCTCGGGTTCTAACTCTGAAAGCACCTCTCTCATGTTTGTCAAAACCTAAAGCAATGCCGATTTCAAAGGTGCCTGACCGTATGGCGTTATAGGAAGAAATTAAAGCTGATCCACCTGTGGCGCAGCCATTATGGACATTTATAAATTGTAAACCTGTTAAACCCAGACGTGAAACCATGGTGTCGGGAGAACCGGCATCTTTGCTGCCTCCAAAAGCGAACTCTAAATCCTCCCATTGAGTCCCAGCATCAGCAAGAGCTCTTCGAACAGCTACTACACCTTGGTCCATTCCAGACACTCCGTCATGGCGACCGAATTCGTGCATACCAATCCCAACAATTGCTACATCATGCATTTCTATAATTCCCTTCTGATTTCAATAAACACATTAGTTATTTTCAGTTGGTCGGAAGGCAAATGTGACTACTTCATTTCCTTCTTCGTCTATTGCTAGAGGAACAACTGTTAGTTCCATTTCCATTCCGACTCGTAACCGTGTCGGATCATTTTCTGTCAATCGAGCTTCGACTTTAACTTCGCCTGGGAGTTCTACGTATCCAACTCCATATGCTTCAAAATTTTCTGGATCAGTTTCACCGATATAAGGAGGCGCCTTTGGTGGAAAACCTTGTATGGTCCAAGTCCACAATATTCCTTTGGTTGATAGCTCAACTTTTTCTATCTGATCGCCTGTGCACTTGGGGCAATCTTTTTGCATCGGAAAAACATGATTATCGCAATCTGGACATTTACCCCCTATCAATCGGGGCTCTCCTGGAATTCCTGTCAGTACTGTATCTTGTACGGAAACCTGAGACATTCTTTCCTTCCTTATAGCCATCTAAAGATTTATATTAATACTTTCAACTCAAAAGATTTTAACTCTAAAAAATATCGTACAGCGCCAACGAGTATTAATGGAAAGCCTGACGATACGATCTTTATAAGAATGTAACGGGGGATCAATGACTACAACAGAAAATGAACAAAAATTATGGCATCTAAGTGGGAACTGGGCGCCAATGTTAGAGGAAATAACTGCAGATGACCTAAAAGTCGAAGGAAATATTCCTGAAGAGCTTAGTGGCACATATTTGCGTGTAGGACCTAATCCTTCTAGTGGGTGGTCCCCGCATTGGTTCTTCGGAGATGGGATGTTGCATGGCATATCCCTCGAGAATGGTAAAGCGCTTTGGTATAAAAATCGATTTGTCAAAACACGTGTCTATAACGGCGAAGCTGGAGATGACCCTATGGCTGTCATGGGGGATTTAACGATGGGAACTGCTAATACCCATGTTGTTAGACATGCTGGAAAAATCCTTGCTCTTGAAGAGGGTCATTTTCCCTATGAATTGACACCAGATCTAGAAACGGTTGGCCCTTGGGACTTTGACGGAAAGCTAAATACTTCCATGACAGCTCATCCAAAAATTTGCCCTGAAACTGGTGAAATGATGTTTTTCAGTTACTTCAATTTCGAGGCTCCTTACCTTAACTACCACCGTGTTAACGCTGAGGGAGAGTTAGTCCAGTCGGAGGGAATAGATATTCCAAATATTGTCATGATGCATGATTTCAATATCACTCGGAATCACACAATTTTTATGGATCTGCCATTGACTTTTAATCTTGAGGCTATTGATGAAAGCGGATTACCATTCCGCTTTGATCCGGAAGCCGGCGCACGTCTTGGAGTGATGAAAAGGGACGGTGATAATAATTCAATTTCTTGGCTTGAGATTGATCCTTGTTATGTGTTTCATCCGGTCAATGCTCATGAAGAGGGTGAAAACATAATTATTCACGTGTCACGTCAGGAATCAGCATTTGCGAGTTCGGCTGATGATTACTCCTCTCAAGGACGTCTCTGGAAGTGGACAATAGATACAACAACTGGAAAGGTAAGTGAAGAGCAGATCGATGACAAAGCATGCGATTTCGGTCGTGTTGATGATCGCCTTGTAGGGCTCCCGGCACGTTTCGGGTATGTGATGTCTTTGCCTGAAAATAAAGAGTCTGTCGAATATGGAGATTCTTTATACAAATATGATTTTCTAACGGGTGAGCGTCTGGAACACAAATTTGATTCTGGTGTAATAGGCGGCGAACCAGTTTTTGCTCCTGCGTCACCTGATTCAGAAGAGGATCAAGGTTGGGTTATGTGCCTTGTGCATGATGAGAACACGAATTCATCGAAATTTATTATTGTTGATGCTCAAGATTTCGAATCAGATCCTGTAGCTACTATCCACATCCCGCAAAGAGTTCCTTATGGCGCTCATGGTAGTTGGTTGCCAAATTAGGCAAACCAAAAGAAAGAAATTTGATGACAAAACGACTTGAAGGAATGGTCGCTGTAATAACTGGTGCTTCTAGCGGAATCGGTGCAGGAACTGTACACCGATTCGTAGAAGAAGGAGCTTCAGTCGTAGCAGCTGATATTCAAGAAGAAGCAGGTGAAGCGCTAGCAGGAGAATTTGGAGAGTCCGTTGTTTTCATTAAGACTGACGTTACACAAGAAGAGCAAGTTGCTGCAGCGGTAGATCTTGCTGTCGAAAAATTCGGACGTTTAGATTGCATGTTTAATAATGCAGGAATAGTCGGTGTAGTTGGACCAATTGCAGACACACCAACCGAAGATTGGGATACAACGATCGCTATCTTACTTAAAGGTGTTTTTCTAGGTTGTAAGCACGCAGCCCGAGTCATGATCCCTCAAGGCTCAGGGTCAATCATTTCAACAAGTAGTACCGCTGGAATACTTGGAGGACTTGGTTCCCATGCTTACACAGCAGCTAAACATGGTGTCATCGGCCTTGCGAAATCAGTGGCATCCGAATTAAGCGAACACGGAGTAAGAAGCAACGCCATCGCCCCTGGAAATACTGTCACTGCTATGACGGCAACTGTTACGACTGGTGATCATAAAAAATTGGAAGAAACCGCTGAAGGCATGGCTTCCAGATCAATGCTCGGAATTGCAGGGCAACCTGAAGACATCGCTGCTGCGGCCGCTTATCTAGCTAGTAATGACGCACGACTAGTTAATGGTCACGTTCTAGTAGTTGATGGTGGACAAACTACTTCCGGGGGAAATAACCGTTTCATAAAATCCGGTCCTGGGATGTTACGCGAAGCTGGCAAATGGGATCGATACTAATCATTAATACCAAAAAGGAATAAATCTATGATCATTATTGCTGGAACCATCGAATTTGAAGACGAAGAACATCGCGATAACGCCTTGGAACAAAGTCGACCTCTACAACAAGCAACTCGTGACGATGAACCAGGATGTCTTGCCTACTGTTTTGCCGCTGACCCTTGTGTATCAACTTGTATACAGGTTTATGAGTTATGGACTACAGGTGAGAGTTTGGACGATCATTTTGATCACGACAACTATCACAACATGCGCAAGACTCTGGGGGGAAATGGCATGACCGGTAGTGACACCCGGAAATTCAGAATTGATGCAGATGACCCTGTTTATGGTGAAGACAGGGTCGCAAGTTCCAAATTCTGGTCCGTTGAGGGAGACTAAATTTTTTGGATAAGAGTTTTGATGCCATAGTTTTTGACTACGGCGGTGTGATGATCACATCCATAACAAACAAATTTGTTCCTTTAGCTGAACGTGCTGAAAC
>PBAM01000028.1 GCA_002716285.1 Acidimicrobiaceae bacterium | reverse complement strand
TTCGATGCAATAACTAAAAAAGACGTACGTGCGGACATGTTGATCGACTTACACCATGGAGAACCTATTCTTTTCGGAGCTGAAAAACAGTTCGGTGTTGTAGCAAGTGATGGCGAAGTTTCCATCGCCAATGTTAATGAAGTTGGTTCTGATTCGATTTTGGTTCACGATGAAAGCAGGGAAGACCCTTCAAGAGCTTTTGCATTATCTCGTCTCAGTGAAACACCTTATACACCAACGCCAATGGGAGTATTTCGCGCAGTTGAACGAGACGAATACAGCGTCTCTCTTAAAGGCCAGATAGATAGAGTCGTAGAAAATCAGGGCTCAGCTGACCTTGATGAACTGTTACACTCACTTCCCACTTGGGAGGTCTGAGTCCCTAAAAAAGGGATTTAAGTATGACTTGGGCTCTTGATCTAGACGGAGTTGTTTGGCTTGGAGACAAAGTTATTCCAGGAGTCGGAGAATCTATAACACGCCTAAGAAAAGAAGGCGAACAAGTTTTTTTTGTTACCAATAATTCCGGTAGAACTGTATCTGAGGTAGAGGAAAAGCTTAATTCATTCAATATTGAGCCTGATGGCGGTGTGATCACCTCAGCGATGGCAATGGCCACTTTGTTAAGCCCAGATGAGACAGTTCTGACTCTTTGTGGAAGAGGCGCCATAGAGGAGATGAAAAAAGTAGGTGTAAGAACCGTAAAAGAAGGCAAAGCGGATTCAGTCGTCGTTGGATTTCACGAAGACTTTGACTATTGGAAGCTAACTTCAGCCTTACAGGCAATCGATGCAGGAGCACGCCTGCTTGCTACCAATGATGATCTTACTTACCCTTCACATGATGGGATAAGGCCTGGTGCTGGATCCATTCTCGCATCCTTGGTGGCAGCTACAGGAGCAGTTCCATTAATAGCAGGGAAACCGTATAAGCCTATGTGTGACTTACTTAATGGATTAAGTGGAGGAAGCGGGATAATGGTCGGGGATCGACCTGACACTGATGGAAGGTTTGCTAAAAATATGGGTTGGGAGTTTGGGTTAGTTCTGAGTGGTGTGACTAAAGAGTCAGATCTTCCTGTTGACCCACCTCATGATCGACTAGCTAATGATTTATCCGACATGGTTGAACAGATTTTTTCCTAATGGCGCGTCGGCGACTAGATCTTGAAATGGTGAGACGAGGTTTGGCTGAGTCGCAAGAAATAGCGCAGTCGCTAATCAAGTCAGGAAAGGTGCTTGTTTCAGGATCATCAGCTTTAAAGCCATCGAGACTCGTCGAAGCAAGTCAACCATTGCAGATAATTGACCCTTCACCCAAGTATGTGAGTAGGGCGGGTAGAAAATTAGAAGCTGCTTTAGAAACTTTCGAAGTTGAAGTTAAGTCAAGTAGGTGTGTAGATATAGGAGCGAGCACAGGTGGATTTACAGATTGCTTGTTGCAAAACGGAGCTGAATCAGTTCTAGCTGTGGATGTTGGTCGAGGTCAGATCCATGAACGTCTAGTCGCTAATCAAAGAGTTGAAGTTCTTGAACAGACTGATGTCAGATCACTCGTACCAGAAGAAATAGGGGCCCCTTTTAAAGTGTTGACAGCAGACTTGGCTTTCATCTCATTGCGTACAGTGATGGGGAATCTTTTTTCTTTAGTCGAAGAGGGAAGCGACATGTTGCTTTTAGTTAAACCACAGTTTGAAGCAGGTAAAAAAGCGGTTGATGTAGGTAGAGGAGTGATTCGCGACCCTGAAATATGGGAAGAAGTTCTTAAGAATGTGCAGGATTCAATTAATGCTCATGATGGTGCCATAATGAAATGTATGCCATCACCAATTAAAGGCTCAGAAGGTAATGTTGAATTCTTCTTGCACGTCGTACCAGGAGTGAAACAAAGGCAACTCGAAATCTCAAAAGTGGTTTCCTTAGCTATTGAACAGGGAGAAGATTGATGGCAGAAATCGGACTTTACGTTCATGAATTTCGACCTGAAGCCATGTCAAATTCAGTTGAATTAACTGAGCTCCTCCAGGGGAAAGGGCATGATGTAAGACAGTCAAGTGATCTAAAAGAAAATCCTTCTGGATTCGTTGATGATCTTGATCTTCTTGTGAGCATGGGGGGAGATGGCTCTATTCTCAGAGCAATCAATCTTTTAGACGGTCGACCCACTCCTGTTCTAGGAATAAATTTTGGTCAACTTGGATACCTGACGGCAGCAGAACCTTCAGAGGCTTTTGACGCAGTAATTAGAACTCTTGAAGGTAACTATGATCTTGAAGAGAGAATGATGCTCAAGGTTTCTGTCGAGAGGGAACAGGCTGAATCAGCGATCGAAGATCACGCTTTGAACGAAGTAGTAGTCGAAAGGACAGCGGCTAGTCAGACAGTTCGCATGAACGTATCCATGGATGGTTCTTTTTTTACTTCCTATGCAGCAGACGGACTAATAATTTCCACACCTACAGGTTCGACAGCGTATGCTTTTTCTGCCCGGGGACCGATCGTGGATTCCAGTCACCATTCCATTCAGGTAACACCTGTATCGCCCCACATGTTGTTTGACAGAACTTTGGTTTTAGCACCATCAACNCAANTAGAACTGCAAATTTTAGGTGANCGNACAGCNACNTGCACTGTTGANGGNAGAGAAATGGGAGTCTTAGAAGANAAGGATCGTGTGGTNTGCACAAGGTCAGATCGAATTGCNAAACTTGTTACGTTCGGAAAACGTGATTTTTTAGATCCCCTTAAGACAAAATTCGGCTTAGAGGATAGATAGAGGCCAACTTAAAGTAAGGTCTGCATCTTTGATCTGAAATGTGGGACTAATTTTAAATCTGTAAGCAGTGAAGTCATTTTGCCTGTAAGGTGAACTTCCGTGACGAAACACATCTTCGTTACGGGAGGAGTTGCAAGCTCGCTCGGAAAAGGGCTGACTGCAGCGTCTCTCGGAAGGCTTTTAAAGCAGCGTGGGCTTAAGGTAGTAATTCAGAAACTCGACCCCTATATCAACGTCGATCCTGGCACCATGAACCCATTTGAACATGGAGAAGTTTTTGTTACAGACGATGGTGGTGAAACTGATCTTGATTTAGGCCACTATGAAAGATTNATAGATGAAAATCTGACTACAGAATCAAATGCAACAACAGGTTCGATTTACTCTGCTGTAATAGCCGCTGAAAGACATGGCGAATATTTAGGTAAAACTGTTCAAGTCATTCCCCATATCACTGATGAAATTAAAAGAAGAATTAGGGTGCTCGCTACTGAAGATACCGACGTGCTGATTACAGAGGTAGGAGGAACAGTAGGTGATATTGAGATTTTGCCTTTTTTGGAAGCGATTAGACAGTTTCGACTTGATGTAGGAGAAAACAATATTTGCTATGTTCATGTGACTCTGGTTCCTTATATCGGACCGTCAGGTGAGCATAAAACCAAACCTACACAGCACTCGGTTACTGAACTTCGTTCAGCNGGCATACAGCCACATGCAATAGTTTGTCGAAGCGACGAACCTATAAGCGATGATCTTGAGAGGAAAATCTCACGTCTTTCGAATGTCCCTTTTGAGGGTGTTGTAAACGCACCAGATGCCAGCAGTCTCTATGAGATACCTTTGCTGCTGAATGAAGAAGGCTTAGATAGTTATATTTGCGATTCATTAGGACTTGATAATCCAGAGCCTGATCTTGAGGACTGGAGAGCATTGGTCAGCCGTGTAGTATCAGCAACTGCAAAAGTCCGAATTGGACTTATTGGTAAATATGTAAGTCTGGTTGATGCATATCTCTCAGTAGTTGAGGCGTTAAACCATGCCGGAGCACACCATGGAGTTCAGGTAGAAATTGACTGGATTCAAGCTGAAGAAGTTGAGGGAATGCTCAGTGAAGGGCGTTTGAAAGACTTAGACGGAATTGTGATTCCTGGAGGCTTCGGCGAGAGAGGTATAGAAGGCAAGATTACCGCAGCAGGTTTCGCTAGACAGAGTGATACTCCTTGCCTGGGACTGTGTTTAGGGATGCAATGCATGACTATAGATTTTGCACGTAATGTACTAGGACTAGAGAGAGCCCATTCAAGTGAATTTGACCCATCTTCACCTCACCCAGTAATAGATTTGATGGAATCTCAACGTGACGTATCAGATATGGGTGGAACTATGCGTCTGGGAACCTATGTAGCACAATTAAAACCAGAGTCCCAGGTGTCGGCAATATATGGTGAAGATGTTGTTTCAGAACGGCACAGACACAGGTACGAATTCAATTCGCGCTACAGGGCGAAGTTTGAAGACACGAATTTTGTTTGTTCAGGAGAATCGCCTGATGGCCGTTTGGTTGAGTTCATTGAGTTGAAAGATCATCCTTTTTGGGTGGCAACCCAAGCACATCCAGAGTTCAAAAGCAGGCCAGATCGACCCGCCCCGTTGTTTAGAGCATTTGTAGAAGCTGCCTTGCATCGAGCAGAGGGGCGCAACCCACAGTTGCTNCAAATGGAAGAAGAATTTTCTAACTGAATGGCCACTGAATCTTTCAAAGAATTTAAAAAGGTTTCTGAGGAACTGATTCATAGTGAAGACTGGTTTTCTTTCGCAGTCGCGGAGTTCGAAGGTCCGGTTGGAGAAAGAATCAACAGGTACATTTTTCACCATCCGGGTGCAGTTGGGGTGGTGCCAATAGAGGATGGAAAGATAGTTCTAGTTCGCCAGTACCGACCTGCACTTGAGATGGAAATGCTGGAAATTCCAGCAGGCAAATTGGATATTGAAGGAGAGGAACCTGAAAAAGCCGCACATCGAGAATTAATTGAAGAAGCAGGACTCNATGCCTCAAGACTCGAAGAGTTATGCAGTTTTTACAATTCAGCTGGTTTTTCAGATGAGAAGACAGTGATCTATCTGGCTACTGAAATGACACGGGTTGAAAAGATGGCAGCGAGTATAGAAGAACAGTACATGACGACCGAGAAAGTCCCTTTAGAGGATGTGCACGAAATGATTGACTCTGGTTACATCACTGATGCAAAAACAATAGTAGGCATTTATTCAGCGATGCGTCGTATAGGTAGATAAGTTAGACGTGTTTCAAAATTTTTCTCATCTCACCAAACGGTTTTGGTTTTCACTGAAACCAGGGAAACTATCAGAAGAGGATCTTCGCTGGGTTGGATCCCATCTTTCTGAAAATGAATTCTTGTATTGGGAAAAGCTTTCCACGGCTGACCGACATCACTCCTTTCAGGTTGCCAAACAAGCAGAATCTGAAATTGGCGAGAAAGGAAAAGAATTCATAGCAGCAGCTCTTCTCCATGACATAGGGAAACTTGAAAGCGGATTTGGTACCTTCGGAAGAGTTTTTGCGACTCTATGTTGTTTNCTTTTCCCCTTAAGGAAAATNGAAAAATGGTCAGNAAGAACTAAAGGCTTACGACGACGGTTAGTTGACTATGCGAAACATCCAGCACTAGGAGCTGAATTACTAATAGGGATTGGTAGCCGACAACAGGTCATTACTTGGGTATTGGAGCATCATTCGGAAAGAGAAAAGTGGGAGACTCCAATAGAAATAGCAGAGGTTTTATCCAGCTCAGACAACGACTAACGATTGTTACTGATTCAGTAACCCGATGTTATTTCGTGCTCTAGATAATGTGGCAGAAGCTATCTCTCTAGCTTTTTCGGCCCCCTTAGCTATCAAGCGATTTGTCTCTCCCGGGTCATCAGCGAGTGCGTAATATTTCTCCTGTACAGGTCTAAGGAGCTCAACCACCGCCTCAGCGGTTGCGCTTTTTAGATCCCCGTAACGAGTTATTCCGTTGCAAGCTTCTTGCGGTGTTTTTCCGGTTGCTGCTCCAAGAATGGAAAGCAAATTTGAAACGCCCGGCTTTTTCTCAGCGTCGAAAAACACTTCATCATCACTGTCAGTAACTGCTCGTTTGAATTTCTTTTCGATTACATCAGGAGGATCCAAAACCAAAATAGTTCCTTGGGGGCTTTCTTCAGATTTAGACATTTTTTTCTCTGGGTGTTGCAGGTCCATCACTCTTGCTCCAGAAGGTGGAATTACTGCTTCAGGCACAGTAAAAGTATCACCGAATCGACTATTAAAGCGCGTAGCTATATCTCTTGTCAATTCAATATGTTGTCTCTGGTCTTCGCCAACGGGAACATGGTTGGTGTCATAGAGCAAAATGTCAGCCGCCTGGAGAGCGGGGTAGGTGAAGAGGCCAGCAGAAACAAATTCATTACCAGTTGATTTGTCTTTGAATTGGGTCATTCTTCTGAGTTCCCCGAAAGCAGCTGTGCATTCCATAAGCCAGGCACACTCAGCATGTTCTTGAACATGACTCTGAACAAACAGGATGCAACGTTCAGGGTCAAGACCTACGGCCATGAGCATTTGGGTTAAAGAAAGAGTAGAAGATCTAAGCTCGTCAGAATCGTGAGGAACAGTCAGAGCATGAAGGTCAACGACGCAGTAAACCGCATCTGACTCATCTTGCATCGAAACCCAGTTTTGTAAAGCGCCGAGATAGTTCCCTAACTGAACTGCTCCTGAAGGTTTAATTCCTGAAAAAACTCTGTTCACGTTTCAAAGGTACTTGTGNAGCACTGATGTTGCTGTTTATTTAAAAAAATAGACAACTAATGTCAGCTTCNGGTCTATGCCATCGAACAAGACATGTCGGCCCCGCAACAAAGAGGTGACTTGATTTTTCCGTGGTCATTGGGACATTGGGAAACTTGGACAGTGGTGCCGTCGTCTTTTGTCAATGTCTCATTCACTAAAGGAGCGTCACAAGTGCCGCAAGTAGCGTTTACACTCATACCGCATGAATCGCAGGTGTATGTAGCCATGTTTATTTCCAATCAGTTGGTGANTCTAGATTTTTGCATTTTTTACTTGAAAGGTGTGTTTTTTGCTTCAAATTTTCTTCAAATTTTTGCTAAATCTGACCGTTAATTGCCGTATGGATGCCTCATGAGCATCTATGGTCGTAGTTGATGGGAGTAACTGTAACCACACCTGTATATGAGGGTCCTTTTGATCTTCTTCTAGATCTTATTTTGCGCGAAGAAGTTGAACTATACGAAGTTTCTCTTCTGACCATTGTTGACGCCTATTTAGAAGAACTCGAAAATATGCAGGAATATGATTTGGAACTGGCTACCGAGTTCCTTTTAATTGCAGCCATTCTGGTTGAACTAAAGACACGACGCTTATTGCCGTCGGGTAACAAGGTAGATCCTGATGACGAGTACGGACTTTGGGAAGAAAGAGACCTTCTTCTAGCGAAACTTGTTGAATGCAAGACCTTTAAAGAAGCGGCATCACAGCTAAGAGCGTTATCTCAGCAGGCTTCACTCTCATGGCCGCGACGAGCTGGTCTTGAAGACGCTTTTCTTTCTTTGACACCTGACTTGCTTGAAGGGGTAACTAAGGAACATTTACGAGAAGCCTGTTTGAAGGCGATGGCTCCGCGGCCATCGATCCACGTGGATATCGAACAAATAGCTCCTATAAAAGCGACAGTTGTTGAAGCGGTAATGAAACTTTTGGAAGAAGTACCTAAAACCGGCATGGTGAGTTTCAAACAGCTAACAAAAGGGTTAACGGATCGTATTGAAATAGTCGTAAAGTTTTTGGCAGTTTTGGAACTCTACAAAGAAGGGGTTTTAGAAATAGATCAAATTGATTCTTTTGGTGAGATAAGTGTCTATTGGTGTTCAGATGCAGAACTTTCAGACATGGACTTATTAGATATTTACGAAGGCTAGGGAAAAAGGTGTCAGAAGAAAAATCTGAATTGCAAAAGGTAACTGATGTGGATGTTGAGGCTGATACAAGGCGAGCGATCGAAGCTATTTTGATGGTTGCTATTGACCCAGTCTCTCCCGGAATTCTTTCTCAACTTTTTGAACTACCAGTCGGTGAGATAAAACGCATTTGCGATTCAATGGTTGATCAATATGAAGAAGCGGAGTTAGGGTTTCTCCTCGTCCGTATAGGCGGAGGGTACAGATTCCAAAGCAATCCTGAACAGGCTCAGTGGGTAGAGCGTTTTGTTTTGGAAGGTCAGAGCCGAAGATTAACTGCGGCAGCTATGGAGACGTTAGCAATAGTTGCATACAAGCAACCCATTTCCAGAGCTCAAATTTCTGCCATAAGAGGAGTGGACGTAGAAGGAGTAATGAGAAATTTGCAACAACGGGGTTTAATAGATGAAGTCTCTAGGGATGTCGGACCTGGAAATGCTATTCTTTATGGGACCACGCAAGAATTTCTTGAGCGAATGGGGATAAATTCTGCGACGGATCTACCGCCGTTGGGTGAATTCGTTCCAGGGCCTGAAGTCGTTGAAGCTTTAGAGAGAAGCTTGAGAGTAGTTTCTGATGAGGTAACGATTCCTTCAAATGAAGAGGGCTGATTGGTGTCAGGCTCAGAATTTGAGCAAGAACCTAAACAATTTGAACGACTTCAGAAAGTTTTAGCTAGAGCAGGCTTAGGAAGCAGGCGAGTCTGCGAAAAACTGATCGTCGAACAGAGAGTTACCGTTAACGGAGAGTTCGCTGAATTAGGTGAAAAGGTAGATCCGGAAACAGTAGAGATTGAGATCGATGGATTAAAGATCGGTGTCAGACAAGATCTTGTTTACTACCTACTTAACAAGCCGATTGGAGTTATTACTACTTCAAAAGACCCTCAGGAAAGATCCACAGTCGTAGATCTTGTTCCAACACATCCGAGAGTTTTTCCAGTAGGACGTCTTGACGCAGATACAGAGGGATTGATCCTATTGACAAATGACGGTGACCTCACACATTATTTAACTCACCCATCTTTTGGGATTGAAAAAGAATACCTGGTTCAAGTAGAGGCAAAACCTTCTCGCAACGCAATACGTGAATTACGTCAAGGAGTGGAATTAGATGACGGGATTACAGCACCTGCAAGAGTTTCTTTAGTGGATGAGAAACTAATCAAGATAGTGATACATGAGGGTCGTAACAGGCAGGTAAGAAGAATGTGCGAATCTGTAGGTCATCCTGTCAAAAGACTAATTCGTTCACGTATCGGCCCTATCGTGGACCGGTCTCTTCACCCGGGGTCCTTTAGGGAGTTGACGAATCAGGAATTAAAGTCCATACGTAAAGTTCTTTTGAAAGATTTTTCTAACTGACTTTTAAATCGCTTCTTTTGATCAACGCTTAGGCTGTAAAATTGATTTTAAGCCAAAACAAAGGATATGGAGAGACTAATGAGCCACCGAGCCATGATTGCAGGAGTGGGTCTAATCGGCGGTTCAATTGGCATGGCATTGCGTGAACAGGGTTGGCATGTCAGTGGGGCAGATGAAGATGAAAAGCGTTTAGATGAAGCCAAGCAATTAGGAGCGATAGATTCCACAGGCTGGGATGAAGAAGCTGAAATAACTTTTGTAGCTACGCCTGTGCGAGATATACCAGACCTGGTGAAAGAAGCGTTGGCAGCCGTCCCTAAAGGTTTTGTTACCGATGTAGGGAGCGTGAAGGCATCAATATCAAAAGAAATTAAAGATCCCAGATTCGTAGGCGGTCATCCGATGGCGGGATCAGAACAGGAAGGCTTAATAGGAGCAGATTCTGCAATGTTTTCAGATGCCAACTGGGTTCTTACCCCCACGGAAGATACTGGTGACGAAGCATTCAAACGCGTCAGAGAGGTGATTATTTCGCTTGGAGCTGAAATAGTTACTTTAAGTCCGAGTCGTCACGATTCTTTAGTGGCCATGGTTTCGCATGTGCCTCACCTAGCAGCAGCCACACTGATGGGATTAGCAGCCAATAGGTCAGAAGAGCATTTTGCAGTTTTGAGGCTGGCAGCTGGCGGGTTTCGTGATATGACCAGAATAGCGGCTGGTAATCCGACAATTTGGCCAGACATTTGTGCGGAAAACCACGAAGCGATCACTGAAGTGATAGATGAATTTATTTCAGCGCTAACAGAAGTACGAAATGAGGTTAATGGCGGTGATAACGATTCTTTGTTGCAGCGTTTAGAGGTGTCAAGAGAAGCAAGGATAAATCTGCCAACTGGTGCTCCTAGACCTTCTGAACTGATTGAAGTGCGTGTGCCGATAATGGATAAGCCAGGAGAGTTGGCAACAATAGCGTCTTTGGCAACTGAACTGGATGTCAACATTTTCGATTTAGAAATGACTCACTCTTCCGAAGGGGACCGAGGTGTAGTGATATTACTTGTTGAGAAGAACTTGGCAGAAAGACTTTCTGGAGGTTTGATGACACATGGGTACAGGCCAGCGTTGAGACCTTTATTGTGAAACCAGAGATAGTAGAGCCAGCTGGGTGTCTTATTGGGCAAATTGATGTACCTGGAGACAAGTCGATTTCCCATCGAGTTCTAATGTTGGCTTCTTTAGCGGATGGTGAGTCAACAATTCATGGTTTGAGCAGAGGTCAAGACGTTAAACACACAATGGAAATTCTTAGTTCTCTGGGAGTGCAACTGGACGAAAAGGATTCAGATGTTTTACATATCCAGAGTGGCGAACTGAAAGAACCTAGTGGGAAATTGTATGTAGGTAATTCAGGTACAAGTATCCGTTTAATGTCAGGGATGCTTGCTGGCCTACCGTTTTCGGCAACTCTTGATGGGGATGAGTCGATTCGGAAAAGACCAATGGAAAGGGTAATAGAACCATTGGAAAGAATGGGAGCTACGATTTCATGTCTCGAAACCGCAGGTATGGCTCCGTTCAGAATCGATGCAGGTGGCTTAAAAGGTATTGAATACCAGATGGAAGTGCCCAGTGCTCAAGTAAAAGGATGCTTGATGTTCGCAGGTCTTTTTGCGACAGGCGACACAACTATTATTGAAACTACTCCCACAAGAGCTCACACAGAAGAACTGTTTGAAGAAGTTGGTCTTGATGTTGATATAACTTCTACTTCTGTAACTGTTAAACCAGGACAGCCAAAACCTTTCATTCACAAAGTGAAAGGTGACCCATCCCAAGCAGCTTTCTGGGCAGTTGGAGCGACAATCCTCAAGGGTTCAGAAGTATCTATAAAAAATGTTTACGCAGGGAGAGAAAGAAACGGATTTATTGATGTCCTATCAAGAATGGGAGCTGATATAACACAAGACCCTGTTACTAATGATTTAAACGTTGCATCTAGTGAACTTGTCGGAACGGTTGTAGAAGAAACAGAAATCCCAGGCCTGATCGACGAAGTTCCGATACTGGCAGTTGCAGCGGCTTGTGCTGATGGTGAGACTCATTTCAAGGGTCTTGGTGAACTCAGAGTTAAGGAAAGCAACCGGCTTGAGACGATAGTTTCAGAAATAGGATCAATGGGGATGAAAGCAGAGATTTCAGGTGAGGATCTGGTTGTACAAGGAGGGAAACTAACTGGAGGACAAGTTGACTCGCATGGAGATCACAGGATCGCTATGAGTTGCGCTATTGCCGCTCTGGTTTCAACAGACACGACAGAAATTTCTGGATGGGAGGCTGTGTCAACTAGCTACCCCGGTTTTATTGCTGATTTGGATGCATTAAGAAAATGAGTGATTCAACTAACGAAAAAATCATTGCAATCGACGGTCCGGCAGGGTCAGGAAAGTCCACGATCGCAAAAGCTTTGGCAAAAAGATTAAACCTCGAATATTTAGACACGGGGGCGATGTATAGAGCGGTGGCTTTGATCTCGATTCAGCAGAAAGTCGAAATCAAAGACGAGAAACAGGTTTTAGCAATCGCTAAAGAAATGGATTTCAACTTCGAAGATGGGATTTGTGAGGTTAATGGATTTGACGCAACCAAAGAAATAAGAGGATCTGAGGTTACAAGAGTTGTGAGTGTGGTTGCAGCGATGCCGACAGTACGCGAAGAGATGGTCGAGAGGCAGCGTCTCTGGGTTGAAAAAAGAAGAGGTGGGGTTGTAGAGGGCAGAGATATAGGTTCTGTTGTTTTCCCAAAAGCAAAAGTGAAAGTCTATTTGACTGCTTCTGAGGAAGTCCGTGCCGAAAGACGGATTGAACAAGAAGAGACTCTAGATGTTTTAAAAGTAGCTGATTCAATCAGGAAAAGAGACGAAGCAGATAAAGGGCGCTCAACGAGTCCTTTGGTTCGCTCTGAAGGGGCAATAGAGATAGATACGTCTCTGATGGGAATTGAAGAAACCATAGAAGAGATTTTGGAGATTTTTAAATGGAATTAGATCTTGGGAAACCCATGGGTTTAAAAGAAAAAATTGCATACAGATTTTTTTGGACTTTGGCTTGGATAGCAGCCAAAAGTCTTTTTCGTTTCAGCACAGTAAACAAGGAGAGGATACCTAAAAAAACCCCGTACATTCTTGCGCCTGTCCATCGTTCATATATCGACTCCCCTTTAGGAGGATTAATTACTCTACGACGTGTCAGATTTTTAGCAAAGGAGTCGATTTGGAACAGCCGACTTGGGGGATGGTTCCTAGGGATTTTAGGTTGCTTTCCAGTTCAGAGAGGAACAGCAGATAGAGCTGCATTGAAAGCATGCCAGCAAGTATTGGAACGCGGGGAGCCACTTGTAATGTTCCCCGAAGGCACACGTCAACAAGGTCCTGTAATTGAAAAAGAGAAGATGCATTCAGGACCTGCTTTCGTAGCTGCTAGAGCAGGAGTTCCATTAATACCCTTAGGGATCGCAGGAAGTGACAAGGCTATGCCACACGGTGCCCGTTTGATTCGACCAGCAAAAGTGTTTCTGGTCGTAGGGGAGCCTGTCATACCTCCTGAGTTTGATGGGCGTGTCCCCAGGCAAGCTGTTGAAGATCTGACCGAACAGCTACGAGATTCTTTACAAGAAGCTTTCGATCATGCTCAGACTCTTTTGGGCGATAAATCTTAGTTCAAAGCAGTTGAGAGGTTAAGACTGTAAAGAACATCTGAAGCTCCGATTTCCTTGTCGGTGAAATCATTACTTTCTGATGGTGCGGCAAAACCTAATCTTGCGAAGTTGTCAATAGCTCCCAGCAAATTTCGTATGTTGCGAGGAGGAGGAAAATATTCATCTTCTTGAGTGTGTCTGATGCTATGAACTCCATCACTAGGGTTCAAAGTTTTGATTACTTCGTCTACGACTTCATCTGGAGCAGACGCTCCCGCTGTTACCCCAACAACTCCACAGAGATTTTTTGGGAGTTCTTGAGCTTTATTAATCCAAATTACTTTTTCACAGCCTGCTTCTTCAGCTAATTTAACCAAAGCTCGCGTATTGGAACTATTTCTCGAACCTATTACAACTACTGAATCACAATGTCCTACCAGGTCAAGTAGAGCAGCTTGCCTGTTTGTCGTAGCGAAACACAGGTCGCTTCGTCCAGGTGACCATAGTTCAGGCCAACGTTGTTCAGCGGCTGAGACGACTCCTTCCCAGTCGCGGTGGCTTAGAGTCGTTTGAGCTAATAAAGCTACCTTGTCGCCAAGTTCGGGAAGTGAATCAACGTCGCTGGCATCTTCGACACGGTGAATTGATTCAGGGGAGACGGCGATAGTACCTTCAGCTTCTTCGTGTCCCGCGTGTCCTACGTAGACGATCTGAAAGTCTTTTTTTGAACGAATTTTAACTTCGTGGTGAACTTTGGTCACTAAAGGGCAAACAGCGTCCACCATATAACTAGAAACAGCATCGGCTTTTTGAACCACTTCCGGAGCTGAGCCGTGTGCAGAGAGCATAAGCGGGGAACCTTCAGGAACGTCTTCTATATCGTCCACAAAAACAACACCGAGTTTTTCGAAACGTTCCACTACAAGTTTGTTGTGAACGATTTCGTGGTAGCAGTAAACAGGTTCATCGAAGGCTTTGACCATCCAAGTCAGGGCCTTTATAGCCATTTCCACGCCAGCACAAAAACCTCGCGGTTCAGCTAGAAGAACACGGTTAACCTTCATGAGATAACTTTACTTTGTGCAGTCAGGTCTTAGATAGTCTTGTAGTTATGTCAGCTCCAATAATTGTTTCAGTTCTACCCAATTCACCAGCTGAGCAACATGGGATTAAAGGGGGAGAGCAGATACTTGCAATAAATGGGTGTGTGCCACGTGATGTAATTGAATACCAATTATTGATCGATGAACCACAAGTCACTCTCGAAATTGATTCAGGTGGGATACGAAGCGAAGTCGAAATTTCTAGAAAAACTGGCGCTCCTCTAGGAATTGAAGTTGATGGTGCACTTTTTGACCGGGTGCGAACATGTGATAACCATTGTGAATTTTGTTTCATTTATCAGCTTCCGCCCGGCTTAAGAAAAAGTCTTTATTTGAAAGATGACGACTACCGGCTTTCGTTTTTATATGGAAATTTTACGACACTGACCAGATTTACTGAATCAGACCTTGAAAGGGTTTTAGTTGAAGGTTTATCACCTCTGTATGTGAGTATTCATTCGACTGATCCTCATAAGCGTGCAGAAATGTTGCGTAATAGAAGAGGCGCTACAAGCCTGAGATGGCTTAGTGAATTGCTTGACAACGAAGTAACTGTTCATGGGCAAGTAGTTGTATGCCCTGGGGTTAATGACGGCTACTGGCTTGAGGACACTCTGGCTGGGGTAGCTGAAAAATATTCAGAGCTGGCGAGTCTGTGTGTAGTGCCATTAGGTGTTAGTAAGTACACGAATGAACCGAGAATGCGCCCACACACGAAAGAAGAAGCCAATGAGGTGATTGACTGTGTTGAGTCATGGCAAGATTTTTTTGTTGAAAATCTAGGACGCCATCTGGTTTACGCCGCAGATGAATATTATTTAGCGGCTGGAAGAGAGTTCCCACCAGCTCAAAGCTATGGAGATTTTGAAATGTATGAGGATGGCATCGGGATGGCAAGAGCCTTTGAACTCGAATTCTCCAACCATGATTTCAAGCGTGATAAGCCATCCGGGTTTTTTGCTTCCGTGGAAGGAGCCCCGCCCCTAGGTTTTAGAGCGCCTCGGTCAGATATGAACATTGAAGAGAAGAGTGTTGGTAAAGTTTCTGACACTCCAGTTGGCGTTCTAACGGGTGAATTAGGAGCTGAGGCAATCAGACCTTTGATAGAAAGTTTAGAGAGAGAAGATGTTCGGATAGTTCCAGTGGAAAATAATTTCTTTGGAGGAAATGTCGGGGTCACCGGGCTGATGGTCGGAGAAGACCTGATTCGGGTACTGGCAAAAGAACCCGAAGCGGACCGGTATTTATTGCCTGATGTTTGTTTGAGCGGAGGACGGTTTTTGGACGGCATGACGCCCTCTGATCTTCCTAGAAAAGTTGAAATAATTCCAACAGATGGCGCTTCGCTTAAAGATGCGCTCATCTCGAATAGGTTATGAGCATGCTTCCAACAGTCGCGATAGTCGGTAGACCAAATGTAGGAAAGTCAACTCTTCTAAACCGGATTTTAGGGAGACGAGAAGCGATAGTAGAAGAACGCCCAGGGGTCACAAGAGACCGAAAAGAAGTAGTTGCTTCCTGGTCAGGTAAAGAATTCACACTCATTGATACAGGTGGATGGATGGCGACAGGAAGTGCTCTCGACGAAAAAGTGAGCGATCAGAGCGAAAAAGCAATAAAAGAAGCAGATGTGGTTCTATTTGTTGTCGATGCAACAGTTGGCGTGACTGATAATGACGCCCAGATAGCTTCTCTTTTACGCTCAAAACAAGAAAAGGTAGTGGTCGTAGCGAACAAAGTTGACAACAAAAATCTCGAATCAGAAGTGTGGGATTTGTTGTCATTAGGTTTAGGCGAACCTCTCCCAGTCAGTGCCCTGCACGGAAAAGGCACGGGAGATCTTTTGGAGGTTCTGCTAGAGAAACTTCCCTCAGTAGAAGAGGAAGATCCGGAAGATGAAGATGAGCAAGAGGGGAAAATTATCGGAGTTACTTTGGTGGGCAGACCGAATGTAGGTAAATCAACCCTTTTCAACAGGCTCATAGGGGAAAACAGATCTGTCGTCCATGACATGCCAGGAACCACAAGAGACACAATCGATACAGTCGTTGAAACTGAAAATGGGCCCGTGAGGTTTATAGACACTGCAGGTATGAGAAGAAAAGCGCGTGTTGATGAGAGTACAGAGTACTACTCGCTGGTGAGGGCTCTCCAAGCAGTAGACACTGCAGACGTTTCTTTACTGATCATTGATTCAACTGAGGGGATCACTCATCAGGATCAGAGATTAGCGGAAAGGGTGGATGCAGCTGGTTGTCCAATTTTGGTTTTATTAAACAAGTGGGATTTATGTGATGAAGAAGCGCGAGAAGATATTCTTGGACAGGTAGGAGACCGGTTGCATTTCATTGGTCAAGCGCCTGTGATTAGAATCAGCGCACTGAGCGGTCGTAACGTTGGACGCCTCTGGCCTGCGCTTGCAGAAAGTGTCATGGAGTATCAGACTCGTATCCCCACTCGGAGAGTTAATGAAGTCGTTAGAGCCGCTCAAGCAGCTCACCCGGCACCAGGTGGGGTAAGAGTTCTTTACGCAACTCAAGGAGCTACTGATCCACCCACTTTCACATTGTTTGCGAATAGAGAAGTCCCGAAAACGTGGTTGCGGTATTTGGAGAGAAAAATAAGAGAGGATCTTAATTTAGGCGCAACAGCCATAAAACTAAGAGTGCGTAGACGCTCAGAGTAGTAAAAAAAACGCTTTGAGTAATAAATTAATGAAATTTTATAAAAAACTGATGTAGTTATTCGGGGAGTATCATTAGGTTTGATATGCGGACCCCAGTCCTAACTGTCCTTGGAATTGTTTGTCTAGCTGCGACGCTGGCTTGGGTAAGGTCAGCTCAACAACGCTACAGAGTGGTTCAAAGAGTTGACAGTGACGAAGCACCTGACTCGCATACGCTGGCATGGACTGCCTTTCGCAAGGAGATTCATTCAGCGAGTCTTTACGGATTGTTATCCTTAGCTTCTTTTGTGACGGCATTTAAAGATACTTCTGATTCAGCAGTAATTTATGCTTTAGTAGCGATACCAGCTTTAGTGTCGACTTACTGGGCGAGGAACGCAGTCCGAGAAGCTCGAATGGCGCGCAAAAGTTTTGATATTGAACGAAGAGCACAAGAAGCTCTCGACCAACAGGAGCTGGCACCCAAGGCATGGGCGGCACGTTTGGCGCCAGAGGAACTTCCGGAATTCACTGGTTTTGATGTTGGGCGCGTGTATCAAGCAGGTACAGGTTTAATGGCTGGAGACTTCTTTGATGTTTTCCGGGCTTCCCCCACGCGACTAGCTGCGGTAATAGGAGATGTGTCGGGTCAAGGTATCGAATCTTCGATTACCGCATTTCAAGCAAAGTATCTATTGAGAACCTTTTTACGTCAGTTTCGCGACCCTGCCCAAGCGCTTGAAGAGCTAAATCATCAGATGGTCTCTGTTGAACGTACAGAAGAGTTCATTTCACTTGTCGTAATAGTTTTTGACACTGAAGCTGAAACTTTAAGATACGCATCCGCCGGTCACCCCGCTGCGTTTCTTTGGCATGAACGTGAAGTTCGCCCACTGAGATCGACCGGGCCTTTATTAATGCTTGACCCCCAGGGACATTTTTTCAGCAGAGAGATTCCTCTATCGCTCGATGACATGGCGGTTATGTACACAGATGGTCTAGTTGAAGCGCGACGCGGAGATGAACAATTTGGTGAAGACCGAATCGGCGACGCGATTAGAAGGAATCCTGGGATTTCCCCTGATGTTTTCTGCAAGCAACTACTGGACTCGGCAAACGACTTCAATCAGGGGATCATTGCCGATGACGTGGCCATTCTGGCAATACGAAAAGATTAAAAGCAAAAAATGCCCTGGTGTGTTTCATGCGACAAATACCTATCACCTAATTCTGTTTCTGTTGTAGGGACCTGTTCTTCTTGTGGTAACCGAGTTGTTGAAGGTGACGACAAAGAAGTTAAATCGCAGAAGATCCCCTGGCATTTTTGGGTTTTCGTGAGCGCTGCAATGATTTATCTTGGATGGCGACTTGTTGAAGGTTTGTGGGTTCTGTTTACTTAGACGCACTAAGAAAACTAATCTGTTACGCCTGCCATTAGAAGACCTATTTTGTTCCGTTCGGCGTCTTCGCCGGAAACGATTGAAATAATCTCACCTTCGTACATGACAGCTATCCGATCGGAAAGACCGATCACCTCGTCAAGGTCTTCAGATATCAAGAGAGTCGCTGTTCCAATGTCACGTTGTTCAATGAGACGGTTGTGTATGTATTCCGCTGCACCGATATCGACGCCACGTGTTGGTTGACAGGCGAGTAGAAAAGTTGGTTTCGCTGAAAGTTCCCTAGCTAAAATCACTTTCTGTATGTTTCCCCCTGAGAGGCTCGAGGTGGGGGTTTCGATACTGGGTGTTTTCACGTCGAAGTCGCTGACTAGTTCAACATTGTGGCTTCTGATCGAATCGAAAGAGAAAAGGCCGCGTTTTGTGAAATTTTCATCTCCATGGTTTACGAGCACCAGATTTTCGCTAACGGTAAAATCGGGGATAGCTCCATCGGGGATGCGTTCTTCCGGTATGAAACCCAGACCTTTCTCACGACGTTCATGAGTGCTGCATAGGGTCACATCCGAGTTGTCCAATTCTATTGAACTGCCTGGTTCTATTTCTCTGAGGCCGGCAATTGCTTCAGCTAATTCTCGTTGACCATTACCCGACACTCCAGCAATTCCGAGGATTTCACCAGCATGAATGTCAAAAGAAACTTTGTTTACAGCAACAGTTTCGTTATCTCCAATGACTGTTAAGTCAGATAGCTCCAGGCGTTTCGCACCTAGTTTGCTTTCCGGTAAGTCAGGGGTGAGTCGCACATCTCTACCCACCATCATTTGAGCTAGTTCTTGCCTGTTGGTTTCAGATGGGGTGGTTTCTCCTACAACCTCGCCATCACGTAAAACTGTAATTCGGTCGCTTAAAGACATAACTTCACGCAATTTATGCGAAATGAAAATTAGTCCTTTACCGCTGTCAGCCATTCGCCGCAAGATAACAAATAGATCTTCCACTTCTTTAGGAGTAAGAACAGCGGTTGGTTCATCAAGAACGAGCAGTTCCGCATCCCTGTACAGGGCTTTAATTATTTCCACTCGTTGCCGCTCACCCACTGACAGGTGTTCAACTTTTACCCAAGGGTCGACAGCCAACCCGTGTTCGTTTGAGATGTCAGAAATACGAGTTGCGACATTTTCCAAATCAGTGAAAGGCCGGCGGTCTGAAGGAACACCCAGGGCGACATTTTCACAAACAGTCAAAGTGGGCACAAGCATGAAATGCTGGTGAATCATTCCCACGCGTGAATCTATGGCAGCAGACGGCGAGTCGATATCTATCGGGTTGCCTCGAAGTAGAATCTCGCCTTCATCAGCCTGGTAGAGGCCAAAGAGTATCTTCACCAGAGTGCTTTTCCCTGCACCATTTTCCCCAAGTAGTGTATGAACCTCGCCGTACCTGACATCAAGATCAATGTTGTTGTTGGCGACAACACCAGGAAAACGTTTTGTGACTCCCCTCATTTCAAGAAGGTTGTTGTTTGTATCTGTCATTTAAGTTCTTCGCTTAGGTCAAGAGCATCCCCGGGAGAAGACATTTGCCATCTCCCGGGGGTAAAACTCTTTTCGTTTAGTTTCTAAGCTCCAGTATTGACAGAGCCGTCTATGATGCCAGCGATTGCTGCATCGGCGCTAGCTCTAACATCGTCTGAGAGGTCGTAACCATCATTGAATTCAATGACTAGACCACCGTTAGCCAAATTGATCTCAAAAGCCTTGCCGCCTTTGGTGCCTGAATCGCGAAGATCAAGCATCTCTTCGAGCACTACTTCCCAATGGTAAACCTGTGAGGCTATAACCAAATCTGGTGCTAGAGAAGTTTGATTCGACTGGGTTCCGAACCATGGAACCCCAGCATCGGCTGCTACACCTACGGCTCCTACAACCATCTGAGCTGTTCCGGTTAGAACATCAGCGTCGTTTGCAAGATGTGCTTGCGCTGCTTCCGCTGCGAGAGCCACATCTCCGAATGAACCTGTGTAGGTGACGCTTACTTGAGCGCCTCCAGCTTCAGCAGCAGTGGTGAAACCGTTTATGTATGGCACAGCATCGCCCGCTTCCACGGGTCCTACTACACCGATCTTTCCACTTTCTGATACAGCTGCTGCAACAACGCCGTTTACATAACCACCTTCATCTGAAGCTGGTGAGTAAGCAAAAACGTTGCCTAATCCTTGTGTGTCTGTGGCAGTACCCCATACGAATGTGGTGTCTGGGAAGTCAGGCGCTATTTCTGCCAACGACGCACCGAACTGGGTGCCGTGAGCGATAACAACATCGATTCCATCTTCTGCGTATCCACGGATAGCGGCTGCCGCTTCTTCAACGATGAAAGTCCCATCAGTGATTGAAAGAGTGATTTCTCTATCAAGTGCGTTGACGGAATCAACCATGCTCTGGCTGAAAGCCAGATCGTCAGAGGCGCTAGGTGCAACAATTGCCATAGTTAGAGCACCGCCATCATCACTGGAGTCGTCAGACGACCCGCAAGCGGATGCTACTAAGACAAAAGATCCTAGTAGAGCCAAGAGGCTTGTTAACAGCCTCATTTTTTTTCTCATTTTTTTCCTTTCTCTTACGGGTCTCCCCGATCTAATAGAACTTTAACTCCTTACAAACGGTTTAGTCAGAGCCGCTGGTGCGTTAACCCTTCTGGCTAAGAGTACCAAGGCAATTATTGTGACAACAGCCGGTGCCATGCCAGCCAAGTCAGAGATGCTCACTGGAATTATTCCCAGAGCTTTCCATTGGAGAACAACCGCATTGACCAATCCGAACAGCAGCGCACCACCCATTACCCCTAAGGGTTTCCATGCTCCGAAGTAAACGAGAGCTACGGCTATAAAACCCATTCCCTGGGTGAGATGAGGTTGGAAGATTCCGAGTTGCAGAACTAGCGCTGCACCTGCCAAACCTGCGAAAGCGTTTCCGATCATTATTGCTGAGAAGCGTGTGCGTTCGACTGAGACTCCTAGGCTGTCAGCTGCCTGAGGGTTTTCTCCCACGGATCTTATGTTCAGACCGAAAGTTGTTTTGTTGAGCACAATCATGGTCACAGGCACAAGAGCGAAAGCTGCATAGGTCATAAGGTTGCGTTGGAAGAGGGGTTCGCCTATGTAGGGGATGTCAGATAAGAGGGGTATGTCAATATTAGGAAGGCGGCGTATGGGTTTGGGTGTTCCCACCTGTTGGCGGAAAAGAAGGTCGCTGAAACCTAAACCGAAAATAAAAATACCTATTCCGCTTATGCCTTGTGTCGCTTCAAAGAAAACTGTTATAACACCGTAGAGAACACCCATCATGAGACCGACCAGCAGGGCGACTAGAACACCTAACCACATGTTGCCTGTTTCAAGAACAGTCCAGTAGGCGAAAAAAGCGCTCAGCATCATAACGCCATCAACGCCGAGGTTAAGAACTCCGCTTCGTTGACCAATAGTTTCACCTAATGCGGCTAGAAGGTACGGCGTGGCGAGGCGAACGGCTGAAGCGGCTGTGGCTACCAGGACACTGGTCGTGAAAAAGTCACCCATTTGTTTGACTCATTTCTTCATGTGATGAATCTGCATCGTCTTGTTTGTTGAAGAGTTTTGAGTCGCTAAGTGTTTTATCAAGCCAGCTTCTGACACGTGAACTGCTGATAACAAAGATTACGATCAGTCCGTTCATGGCCACTGCAAGAGAAGAAGGTACTTGTAATACTCGTTGTAGTTGTGTGGCTCCGGTCAGCAGAGCTCCGAAAAGAAAAGCTGAAGGGACTGTCCACAAGGGGTGGAGACCTCCGAATAGTGCTGCGACGATGCCGTTGAATCCTGCGCTGCTTGTGAAACCTGTAGCGGAGCCGTCCGTTACCATTCGTTGGCCTTCGCTTCCGAAAACCAGAATGGCTCCTGCTATTCCGGCAAGTGAACCTGAGATGGTCAGAGCCAAAGTTATGTTTCGTTTCACATTTATCCCAGCGGCCCTCGCAGCTTTAGGGGAGTGACCCACGGCTCTTAACCGGAAACCAATTGGTGTGCGCCACAGAATAACGTAGGCGACGCCAGCTGCCAGCACGGCGATAAGTACCCCTAAGTGGAGTCTGGTGTCACCAGCGAGTGAAGGTAGGGCAGCGTTGTCTGAAAGTCTTTGTGTTTGAGGTATACGAGTTCCTGCTTGCAGTTCGTACGGGTCGATGAGAGGACCTCTAAGAAGGTAGTTCATGAACTGAACCATCATCAGGTTGAGCATTATCGTGCTGAGGATCTCATTTACTGATGCGTAGGCTTTCAGGGCTCCGGGGATCGCTCCGAGAATTCCGCCACCTACCGCACCAGCGACGATTATCAGTGGGATCAGAACAACAGCAGGGAGGTCAGGTAGGGCTAGGGCAGTGACAGTGGCGAGAAGAGCTCCAGCGATGATCTGGCTTTCCCCACCGATGTTTATAACGTTTGTGCGGAAAGCAATGGTGATGCCTGCTCCGACGAGAATGAGAGGAGTAGCTCGTACGGCAGTTACAGCAATTCTGTCGCCGCTACCAAAAGCCCCGTCGAAAATTGCTTCGAGACCTACGAAGGGGTTAGCGCCTAAAGCCACGAGCATGATGGCTCCGCAAGCGAAAGCGGCCAGAGCTGCAATAAATGGGACTAGGCCGCCGAGCAGTTTGTTTATCAAATTTCCCCTCCGGCGGAAAACATTAGTCGCACAGGTGCTTTTGCAAAAATCCTAGTGACTGTTTCGAGACTTTATAAAACCGTTAGAGTTCGTGTCGGCGGGCTGTGGCGCAGCTTGGTTAGCGCGTCGGTCTGGGGGACCGAAGGTCGGAGGTTCAAATCCTCTCAGCCCGACAAGAAAACCGGATTATTTTTCTTCGAGCTGGTGGTGGTCGCCTTCAGGGTTTTTATCACATTCGTAGTTGTCGTCTTCGTCAACAAGGACGCCGTCTTTACTTGAAAGCTGTTTGTTGCAGTGCTCACAACGGGTTCGTTTACGGCCAAGTATCAGAAATCCTAGGATTGAACCTGCTAGGAATCCGGTGATTCTCCTACGCATAAGTTGACCAGCTGAGGTCAACCCCAGTCCGGCTACGGCTGCGAGACCAGCCAGAGCACCGATCAGTCCGACTGTAGGAAACGACCCTTCGTTGTCAGACTCTCCAGTTTCGACTTTACTCAGAGCCTGACTTGTCACTTCTTCGTCGACGTCAAGAGTTGTCGTAGTGTCAATCTGCGTCTCAACTTCTTCTAATAATCCCATTGGGTCTGGTGTCGGGTCAGGTCCGGTTGGGTCTGGTGTCGGATCT
>PBAM01000027.1:53753-69035 GCA_002716285.1 Acidimicrobiaceae bacterium | reverse complement strand
CACCTGCCGACGAAACTAATGCAGCCAACCAATTACCAGCAGGTCTCTCACGGGAAGCCGAGACATCAACGTCCTGCATATCGAGTGGGTTTGGTTCTTCACCGGGTCTAAGCGCTCTAATGCCAAACGGGGGTGTGTGAGGCAAAGAAGAACTATTTTCTTCTACGTCTTCAAGACTTTCTTCTTCTTCAGACACATCAATCCTCTAAATGGCTAATAGAACCCACTAAACATCTAATTATACTAATTGAGCACCAGGCGGGATTTGAACCCGCGACTTTACGGCTTTGCAGACCGTTCCCTTAGGCCGCTCGGGCACTGGTGCCTAACCTTAAAATATAAAGGTAGTGAAGTAATGGTACAGCGAAGTGAGTGGTCAAACCTAATAGCTTCTGCTTTGTTTTCGAGATTTGAGAAAGAATAGAAAAAATCTGGATACTATTTTTTTCGTCTTCTCGAATCGATAACCCCAGTATCAAAACCTGCTAAATGCAAACCTCCATGAAATCTAGCATGTTCGATTTTTACACATTTATCCATTACAACTTCAAGTCCTCCTGCTAAAGCTATTTCGGCTGCCTCGACACTCCAAAGTCCCAACTGCACCCAAAGAGAAGATGCACCAATCTCCACGGCTTCTGTTGCAACTTCAGGCAGATCTTCAGGTTTTCTGAAAACGTCCACCATGTCCGGAACCACCGGAAGATCAGAAAGACTCTTGTAACAAGGTTTGCCGAGTATTTCATCCGCGACCGGATTGACGAAAAAAATTTCAAAGTCTGCGCTTGAGCTAAGAAGATACGTCGCAACAAAATTACTTGGCCTGGATTTTTTTGCAGATACACCTACCATCGCTATGGTTTCAGTCCTGTCGAGCAACGCAAGCCTTTCTTTAGCGCTTGGTTCATCCCAGCCTTCAACCTCTTGCTGTTCGACTGACATCAAGAAGACGCTTCCTCTAAAGCTTGATCAAGGTCCCATAAAATATCATCGGCATCCTCTAATCCCACCGAAAGTCGAACCATATCAGCGCTAACCCCACCAGAAGCAAGATCCTCATCTGAAAGTTGTTGATGTGTAGTCGATGCAGGATGAATTACAAGACTTCTCACATCTCCCACATTCGCCAGATGACTTATCAACTGTAAAGAATCAATAAATTTGGCTCCAGCTTCTCGACCGCCCTTGACTCCGAAGGTAAAGATCGCTCCGGGACCTTTAGGCATATATTTATTAGCAAGTTCATAATGTGGAGAGGATTCAAGTCCTGCATAGTTGATCCAACTAACTTCTGAATGGCTTTCGAGAAATGAAGCAACAGTTTTAGCATTTGCCACATGTCCATCCATACGGAATGGAAGAGTTTCTAAACCTTGTATCAGTAAAAAAGCATTCATTGGGGCCAAAGAGGCACCCAAGTCACGTAACTGTTCAGATCGTAACTTGGTACAAAACGCATACTCTCCAAAATTCTCCCAATACTTAAGCCCGTTATACGTTGCAACCGGTTCTGTCATTTCTGGAAATCTGCCATTCCCCCAGTTGAAACGACCTGACTCAGTTACGACACCCCCTATGGAGTTGCCATGACCTCCAATAAATTTCGTTGCAGAGTGTAAAACTATGTCAGCACCAAAGTCGATGGGTCTACAAAGATAAGGAGTGGCAAAAGTAGCGTCTATCACAAGTGGTATGTCATGTGAATGAGCTACTGATGCTAAAACAGAAATATCTGCTATTGAACCAGATGGGTTACCAACAATTTCGGTATATAAAAATTTAGTTGTGTCATCTATAACAGCATCAAAAGACTCTGGATCATCACCTTCAACAAAACGGGCTTCAATACCGAATCTTCCTAACGAAACGTCGAACATCGTGTGAGTGCCTCCGTAAATCGCTGAAGAAGTAACAAAACTATCCCCTGAGCTCGCAAGCGCTGCAGCTGTTAGAAATTCTGCTGACATGCCAGACGATGTCGCTACTGACCCAATGCCACCTTCAAGGCTTGCCATTCTTTCTTCGAAGGCATTGATCGTAGGGTTTGAGATACGAGTGTAGATAGATCCGAATTTTTGAAGTGCGAACATGTCAGCTGCATCTCTAGTGTCTTCGAATACAAAACTGGTGGTTTGATAAACGGGAACGTTACGTGCTCCCGTTGCGGTATCTGGGCCACCCCCCGCATGTATGGCCCTTGTTTTAAATCCCCACTCTCGATCATTCATATATCAAGTTTAAGTGGTGTTTGTCGCGTTGAAATCCTCTCAACACACTAGAAACAAATATTACTGAATTCGCCCTATGCCCGGTGCATCTGGTCTGGGTGGCGTGGCCGCCATTGTTAAAAATTTTCTATAAGAAATCTGCCAGCCTTCTTCTGTTTTTGACCAGCGGTCATGATATTGGCCTCTAACTTCATAATCATCTTCAGGTCCTGAAGGTTTTCTATGCCATGCCTGCACATACGAAACTGAATTAGCTGTATCGGAACTTTCAAAATTGATTTCGATGTTTGAAAGGGTGTGACAAGTAGCTGTAAATCTGGTTAAAGCTTTTTTAAGCATTTCCAGGATTGCGTCTCTACCTACTAGTTCAACTCCTCCGTAGTAATCGGCAATCGCATCAATTGTAAAACACTCAACCTGCTTTTCCGGGAGATTTAAATCAACAAATCTGCAATACGAATGCATCACATCCGTAATTTCTTGATGGTCAAAAAGTTCTTGAATTTCGCTCATTTTAAACTCCCACAATGGTCAAAATCGCCATTTTAATTGCACCTTAACTGACTTATTAGAGCCTCTGAAAGTTCAACATAAAGCAATCACTATTTCATTGTCTAACATGGGAGGTAGAAGGGGAAATTTCAATGACCGATATCGACACAAATAAACCCCAAGTTGGTATTTCTAGAGAAAAAGCCGCTGAACCTGAGCTAGGTCAAGGGCCTATCGACGGATTTCGTTATAACTCGACTGATTTCGCGGCACTTGAGTGGGACCAAATGTGGACCAAAGTATGGCTTGTCGCAGGTCGAGTTGATCAAATCTCTGACCCCGGAGACTACATAACCGTGTCTATAGGTTCTGAGTCGATTCTTTGCTCTATGGGTTCAGACAACAAAATCCATGCTTTTTATAACGTTTGTCAACATAGGGGGAACCTTTTGGTTTCAGCTGAAACTGGCTCTTTAAATGGCGGAGATTTTACTTGTGCATACCATGGATGGCGTTTCGATAATGACGGAACTTTAGTGTGGGTTCATTGCGAAGAAGATTTCCCTCAAGGGAACCCATGCGGAAAAAGAAATCTAGTAGAAATCCCTTGTGATACTTGGGGTGGCTTCATTTGGATAAACATGGACCCAGAATGTAAAGGTTTGCTCGATTATCTAAGTCCAATTTCAGAACATCTGGATTGTTACCAAATGGAACAAATGAAACGTACTCACTGGATAACTTTGGAAGGTGACTTTAATTGGAAGGTAGTTCAGGACAATTTCAACGAAAGTTACCATCTTCCTTTTGTTCACCCACAAACTGTGACCGTTATGAACGAACACTATTCGGGATGTCAATTCGACATGTACCCTGCGGGACACTGCAGAATGCTGATGCCTGGCGGAGGCCCAGGACCCCAATACAAAGGTTCGTATGAGAAAACTTTTCAGGGATTAAAAGAAGACTTTGTTTTCTGGGAATTTGATCCTTCACCATTTAAAGATGACTTAAGCGCTCTTCGTGTGGCCCTGCAGAAACACAAACGTGAAGTCGGTGCTGATAAAGGCTACGACTTCTCTTTATATTCCGATGAGCAACTGACCGACCATTACCATTACACAGTATTTCCAAATGTTTCGTTCAGTATGAAACCTGACGGTTGCATTTTCTTGATGGCATATCCTCACCCTGACAACCCAAAAAAATGTTTTTTTAATATGTGGTACTTGACCAAATTTCCAAAAGGAGTAAAAGAATACTACTCGAACTCAATGCGCGACTGGGTTTCCATAGATCAGCAGGTCGAACATGAATCAGGAAAAGTTGGAGAGATTTCTTGTGGTCACGGAATTGATCAAGATGTTGCAATCTGGTCTTCTCAGCAACAAGGTTTAAATTCAAGAGGCTATAAAGGTGAATATATGCCTTATCAAGAAAGACGAATACGTTTCTTTCATGAAAATATCGACCGTTATTTATCATCAAATTTTGACAAGTAATACCAAAGTAAGGCATTAGCAGTGAACCAATCGGGCGAACATGATCTTGGCAATTTCTCTGATTTGGACAATGGAGAGTTGACTGCTTGTGAAGTAGGTGACTTAGAAATACTTGTTTGTCGCGTGGATGGAAGGCTATATGCCATTGAAGACAAGTGTAGTCACGCTGACACTCCGCTAAGCGAAGGAAGACTCTCAGGTTTTCAAGTCAACTGTCCTCTTCATGGAGCTAGTTTTGATGTTCGAGATGGCACTCACAGTGGACCCCCCGCCTATACAGGCGTCCGTTGTTTCGAAATAGTTGAGGATGATTCAGGTGTGACTGTAAAAATTGAAAATGGAAAACCTGAAGCTGAAGATGGTCCACAAACTGGTTTTTTTCAAACCCGCTAACTGACAATCAATTACCGGGGTTTGGCTCCTCCACCTACTCGAAGGATTTCTCCGGTTACCCAACTTGATGCATCAGAAGCAAGATAGACACAGGCAGCTCCTATATCCTGAGGCGTTCCAAGCCTCTCCATTGGAATCTTCCACTCTTCTAGAACTTTGTCTAATTCATCCTCTTTGCGTCCTATTGCTTTAAGCATTATCTCTGTTGGTATAGCTCCCGGAGCGACTGTGTTAACTCTTATTTTTGGAGCAAACTCTGCCGAAAAGGTCCATGTGAGTGAATGCACTGCTGCCTTTGCTGCACCATAGTGAGCGCTGCCCGGCACAGGACCGAACCCTGCTCCTGATGAAATATTTATTATTGATCCAGTATCAATATGACGAGCGGCAATTACCGATCCCGAGTACACGGCAGTTAGGTTCAAAGCCATTGTCTTATCCCACTCTTCGCGAGGTAGATCCATTATTGGCATGCGTAGAGGTGAACCTCCAGCATTGTTAACCCAATCACTTAAGGAACCGAAACGCTCAACCGCTGCTTCAGCAAGATTTTCAAGTGCTGTGTCATCCGTAACATCAGTGGTAACAGCAAGAGCTTGTCCCCCATTGTCATTAATTTCACTTGCGACTCTTTCTATTTCCTCTGTTCTCCTGGCAGCTACCACTACAGAAGCGCCCGCTTCAGACATAGCTACAGCTATTCCCTCACCTATGCCTCTCCCAGCTCCTGTAACTACTGCCACATGACCTGTTAAATCAAATAGTTCATCAACTTTTCTATTTTCTGACACTTCCACTCCTAACTATTTGCAATCACCCTATTGTGATCAAAATAAAACAATTACTCGACATCTGATTTCCATACAAAAAGTGACCCAATTGCGTACATAAACGCAACTACCCACCACAATACTTTTATATTTTCAAGAATCTCCAAATCGTTTAAACCACTGCTAAGCCCTACAGCAAGTGCAACACCCATTGTCGTACCTAAACGACGCGAGACCTGGTGCATGGCATTAGCAATTCCCAGCTTTTGAGGATCAACCACTGTCAGAGCAACACCGGTTGTAGTGATCCCTACCATCGCTGACCCAAGTGAAACGACGAGCAAACCGGGCAAAAAAGCACTTAAGTAACTTGGTTCAGAGTCAACAAAAATTAGCCACCAAGCAATACCCAAAGAAGGTACAAAGCCTCCATACAAAATTAGTTTTCTGTACCCAAATCGATCGGCCAAAATGCCAAAAGGTGTCTGAACCAAAATCGCTAGAACCATTGCAGGGGCTACTGTAAATCCAGTTTTCATTGGTGACCACCCCCAAATTTCAGACAAAAGAATAGGTGATGAGAAAAAGAAGGCGAAAAAAGCTACCTGATGAAAGCCGGCTGCAATAGTTACTTGGCGGTATTTGTGGTTATTAAAAAGTTCTAAATCTAAAAGTGGATTTTTAGACCGTTTGCAACTAATCAAAAAAAAGCAAGTTACTAATAATCCCAGGAAAAAAAGAAAAATAATTTTTCTGGAGAACCAACCCCAGTCGTTCCCTTGTAGCAATATTAGGGTGACTGAGCCTATTGAAATGATTCCACTGAAGACACTTACTAAGTCCAAGTTTTCAGGAGCTTCTGGCAAGTAGCTTTCATTAAGGACTCTTATTCCAGCTAGCAGAGCAAGGACCCCTAAAATAGCCAATAAAACAAAAGTGGCTCGCCATCCAAAAATCTCAATTAATGAACCTGACGATATCGGCCCCAGAACTCCAGCAACAGCACCAATCGAGCCCCATAACCCGACTGCTGCACCTTGATGTTTTTGAGGTATATCACCAAGGACCATCGCCAAGGCTGTTGGAACGAGAATAGCGATACCCGCTCCTTGAAAAGTTCTAGCGATCAGAAAAACCTCGGGGTTAGGAGTGAATGCAGCTAAAGAAACAGCCATTGTGGTTATCGACAGACCAATTAAAAATAATTTTCGCCGGCCATAGCGATCTGAAAGGCGACCAAAAAGCAACAATAAAGATGTCATGGCCACCAAATATGCGGTCGCACCCCAATTGATTATTTGTCTCTTAGACGCGTCAAAATCTGCCCGAATTTCTGGTAGCGACACTGCAGTGAGACCCAAGTCGAGAGTCATCAAAAATATGCTCGAAGAAGCCACCAGAAGAGATATCCAAGGTCTGATCTCCGCTTTTGCTTTTCTAGAAGAAACTTCTTGCGAATCCTGATCTGTCATTTCAGATTCGAAAGATTCCATCAGTATTCATAACATGAAATACCTAAAATCACTGAATCTGCATGACTTTTTGATTCCAAATTGCTAGAAAAACACTCTTACGGTAAGATTAAGACCTCTTAATTACCCTCAGGATTCACACATGAAACGTAAACTTCTAGCACCCTCCTTGGAATCACACCTTGATGTGCAAGGTGGACAGTTTGACAAGAACCGATCCGACATACTTGAACAACTAAAAGAACTCGAAGAACTTCTGGATGAAGCTGAAGCCGGTGGTGGACCTGAGACAACACAAAGGCATCGTTCAAGAGGAAAAATGCCGATACGAGAACGCATTGCTAATGTTCTAGACCCTGACAGTCCTTTTCTTGAAATAAGTCCATTGGCAGCAGCCAACTCGGACTACACAGTGGGTGGAGGCTTCGTAGTAGGAATTGGTGTAATCGCAGACACTGAATGTGTGATCCTCGGCAACGACCCCACCGTTCAGGCTGGCGCTATGACTCCTTATGTCGTCAAAAAATGGATGCGTGCACTCGAAATCGCTCGTGACAATCACATGCCATATGTGAGCTTCGTTGAATCAGCTGGCGCCGATCTAAATATTGCAACCGGTAGCGGAAAGTCAAGCAAAAGTAGAGCCCAAGTGACCCACTTCGCCGAGTCTGGTCGTTTCTTCTACGAAATGA
The DNA here is from genome assembly GCA_002716285.1 of Acidimicrobiaceae bacterium. GTDB lineage: Bacteria > Actinomycetota > Acidimicrobiia > Acidimicrobiales > MedAcidi-G1 > MedAcidi-G1. The sequence goes on along the minus strand of PBAM01000027.1, from coordinate 61,486 downwards.
TCGAACTGTCAAAAATGGGCATCCCCACAATATGCGTTGTTTTCGGAACCGCAACTGCAGGAGGCGCCTACCAACCTGGAGTTTCCGATTACAACATTTTCATCCGTGAACAGTCAAAAGTTGCTTTAGGAGGGCCACCCCTTGTGAAAATGGCCACAGGTGAAGAATCCNATGATGAATCAATCGGAGGAGCTCAGCTTCATGCTGAACAGTCTGGTCTAGCTGATTACCTCGCAGAAGATGAAATGGACGCTCTGCGAATCTGTAGAGAAGTGATTTCTCATCTGGACTGGAAAAAAGCTGATCCTTCACCAAGCTACATTTCGGAAGAACCCGTTCATGACCCTGAAGAACTCTTGGGAATAGTTGATAGGGATTTGAGGCAACCAGTAGACATCCGTGAAGTTATTTCAAGAATTGTAGATGCTTCTCGGTTTGAGGAATTTAAACCACTATATGGACCAGCAATGGTGTGCGGTTGGGCGACAATAGATGGTTATCCGATTGGAGTACTCGGTAACAACGGTGTCATCTTCCCAGAAGAAGCTGAAAAAGCGGCTCATTTTATCCAACTGTGCAACAGGCAAGACACTCCCCTTCTTTTCCTGCACAATGTTCCGGGGTTCATAGTGGGGAGTGATTTTGAGAAAGCCGGAATAATTAAAAAGGGGTCACAGCTTATTAATGCAATATCAAACTCGACCGTTCCCCACATNGCAGTGATAGTAGGGAAATCGATGGGTGCTGGNAATTATGGAATGTCGGGACGNGCCTATGGAAATAGGTTTACTTTNCTTTGGCCTACAGCGAAGATTGCAGTTATGGGACCCAAACAAATAGCGGGGGTCATGTCAATAGTTCGTAAAGGACGCGCTGAACGAAAAGGGGAAGAATTCGACGAAGAATTAGATGCGGAGATCGTTCAAAAAGTTGAAGAAATCCAAGAAAAAGGATCCCTGGCTCTAGTAGCAACAGGAGCTGTAAGCGATGACGGAATAATTGACCCCAGGGACACGCGCACTGTGATCAGTATCTGCCTGTCCACTTTCCGTAACAAACCAATAGAAGGATCTCAAAAATACGGAGTGTTCCGACTATGACTATCAAAACACTTTTAGTAGCCAACCGCGGAGAGATCGCCAGAAGGATATTTCGAACAGCGAAGTCAATGGGCATTGNATGCATNGCCGTTTACATGGATGCTGACAGCAACGAACCTTTTGTCAAAGAAGCTGATAAGGCAATTCGACTTTCAACAAATTATTTAGATAAAAAAGAAATAATCGATGCCGCTAGAAGAACCGGCTCAGATGCCATACACCCGGGGTATGGGTTTTTATCTGAAAACGCATCATTTGCGAAAGCGGTAATAGATGAAGGCATTATTTGGATAGGGCCTTCATCAGAAGCCATTGAGTCAATGGGGGACAAAATCACAGCAAAAAAAATCGCACAAGAGGCAACCGTGCCGACACTNCCTTCATCTAATGATCTTAATGATTCATCTTCGATAGGTTTCCCTCTCCTAGTCAAAGCAGCAGCAGGCGGCGGCGGGAAAGGAATGCGTGTTGTTGCAAATGAAAATGATTTACCGGAAGCAATTTCCGCAGCGCAAAGGGAAGCAAAAAATGCCTTTGATGACGAAAGAGTTTTTCTAGAAAGATACATACCCAAATCACGTCATATAGAAGTACAAATTCTAGGAGATTCTCATGGAAACCTTTTACATTTGGGTGAAAGGGAGTGCTCAATCCAACGACGCCATCAAAAAATCATCGAAGAAGCACCTTCTTCTGCCATAAGTGAAGAACAGAGGAAACTTATCACTGACGCAGCGTTAANAATGGGAGAAAGTCTGACCTACCAGTCAGCAGGAACAGTTGAATTTCTCTTAGATGATGAGACGGGCGATTTCTTCTTTCTCGAAGTCAACACTCGACTACAGGTGGAGCATCCAGTTACTGAAGCCATAACTGGTATAGATNTTGTCCGTGAACAATTAAAAATTTCTTCCGGTGANGCTATCTCTTTTACTCAGGAGAACATGATCTCAAATGGNCATGCTGTGGAAGCTCGTTTATATGCAGAAGACCCTTCGGAAGAGTTTCTACCTGCTACAGGAGAGATTCTGGCCTTCTCTCCTCCTGATGAGCCAGATGTGCGCTGGGATTCTGGTGTCGAAAAAGGATCTTTTGTAGGTGTTGAATTCGATCCGATGCTGGCAAAAGTTATCTCCCATGGAGCAGACCGAACCGAAGCAACATTGAACCTGGCAAAAGCTTTAGAGAAACTTCATTTAGCTGGAGTAACTACAAATCGCAATTTTCTAGTTTCGACTCTCAGACACAACAAATTTCTAAAAGGCGAAACGACTACCGACTTCATTGAGGATAACTCCCCTCAACTTCACCTTCAGTTNACCGAAGGTGAAGTTGAAAAAGCAGCTATTGCAGTTGCACTGTGGTTACAATACAAAAATCGAAAAAACGCTATCGTGCTGAAATCTATACCTAGTGGGTGGCGCAATGGTCGCCTTCCCGCTCAAGAAGTTTCTCTTTTGCATTCTGGCGAGAAAATTACTGTCTCTTACAAAGCTAAACGGAATGGATCTTTTGTCTTCGATAATGGCAGCACGGCGACAATTCACCACTGGTCGACAGAACATATTGAAACTGAAATAGACGGTGAGAGAATGGCATCTCTGATCACTGAAGGACAAGAAAATATTCATATTCAGACCAATCAAGGAACGGTTTCTTTTGAGATCCTTCCCCGTTTCGAACCACCAGTACTCCAAATAGCTGAAGGTAGCCTTGTGGCACCAATGCCTGGAGTCGTTCTCGAAATCAAAGTTTCCAGTGGAGACACTGTGTCAGCTGGTGACACACTCCTTACTATCGAAGCAATGAAAATGGAGCATCACGTAAAAGCCCCTTACGAAGGAACCGTAGCCGAAATTCTAGTTAGTGAAAATCAGCAATTGGATAATGGAGTCCCTCTTCTCGTCATAAACCCTGTTGATGAAAATGAGAGAGGCAACAATGACTGACCCAATTCGTATAGCTAACTGCTCAGGCTTTTATGGAGATCGTCTTTCCGCTGCCTCTGAGATGGTCAATGATGGACCCATAGATGTTTTGACTGGTGACTGGCTCGCCGAACTTACAATGCTGATTTTGGCCAGAACTCAAGCTAAAAGACCAAATGGAGGTTACGCACGTTCTTTCGTAACTCAAATGGAACACGTAATGGCTACATGCATGGAGAAAAATATAAAAGTTATAAGCAATGCTGGTGGACTGGATCCGGCAAGTTGTGCTGAAGCTGTAGCAGAAGTAGCAGAAAAAGTAGGACTGAGTCCTTCGATTGCATACATAGAAGGTGACAACATCTTGTCTCGCATACCTGAACTAACTGACTCAGGAATCGACTTTAAACATATGGATACTGGGGAAGCTATAGCAGAAATAGATAGCTATATAAGCGCAAATGCCTATTTAGGTTGTTGGGGTATTGTTGAAGCACTCAATAAAGGTGCTGACATCGTCATAACAGGACGTGTCACTGATGCGGCTGTCGTTTGTGGACCTGCGGCATGGCATCATAAATGGACAAAAGNCAACTGGGATGCTCTGGCTGGTGCCGTAGTAGCGGGNCATGTAATCGAGTGTGGGACTCAAGCAACGGGTGGAAATTATTCCTTTTTTACCGAAGTGGATGGAATGAGTCGCACTGGTTTTCCTTGGGCGGATATTAATGATGATGGTTCTTCTGTAATTGGAAAACACGAAGGCACAGGTGGTGAGGTTTCCATAGGGACTGTCACCTCACAACTTCTTTATGAAATCGGCTCACCTTCCTACCTAGGCCCTGATGTAACTGCGAGATTCGACACTTTGGAATTAAAACAAATATCGACTGATCGAGTTCTCATTGAAAACNTAAAAGGTGAACCACCACCAGAAACATTGAAAATATCAATGAATAAACTCGGGGGCTACAGAACCGACATGTCAATTGCTTTAACTGGTTTAGACATCAAAGAAAAGGCAAAACTGGTAGAAGAGGCATTCTGGAAAGCATGCCCGCACGAACCTGAAGACTTTGAATCTGTTAAAACAAAAGTTGTCAGGACAGACAAAGAAGACCCTCAAACTAATGAAGAGGCAGTTGCATTATGGAGAATAACCGTAAAAGACCCAGATGAAAGAAAGGTAGGCAGGGCGATATTCAATTCTGTAAACGAGCTTGGTTTAGCAACTATCCCTGGCATGTTCGGTATAGGAGGCGGTGGAAATGCTAGACCATTTGGAATCCATTGGCCGGCGCTAATCCCAAGCGACTTGGTTCCTCAACACGTGATAATCCTCGATGGTGAAAGGACCATTGTCGAATCCCGCATCTTAGGCGACCCTGTTACTATCGAGCCNCCTGGTGNCAAAGTTTCAATAGACGATTTCGGTAAAACTGTAAAAGCCCCTCTTGGNCTCCTAGTNGGAGCAAGATCTGGCGATAAAACAGGCAATGCCAACCTCGGGGTTTTTGCAAGAAGCAAAGATGCCTGGCTTTGGTTGGATAGTTTTTTAACAACAGAAAAATTTCAAGAACTTTTACCTGAAACATCCGAATTGCAAATAGACCGATATCGACTACCCAAGATATTTTCGCTCAACTTTTTAGTTCATGGACTTTTAGAAGAGGGAGTTGCTTCTTCTACGCGACAAGACAGCCAAGCTAAAAGTTTTGGAGAATGGCTTCGTGCTCGGGTGGTAGATATACCTGAAGGACTCATTAACTGATTATGGAGTTTGACTTTCCACCTGAAGATGATCCTAGACGAATAGAAATAAAGGACTGGATTTCCAAGAACCCAAATCCGAGCAATCAAGAATTAGTCGATGCTGGATATGTGGTACCTCACTGGCCTGAACCATGGGGGGTTTCTGCTAAACCAATGCATCAATTAATAATCGACGAGGAGCTTAGAAAGGCTCGAATAAGTAGACCTGCCAATCCGATAGGAATAGGTTGGGCTGGTCCAACAATTGTGGCTGCCGGTACAGATGAACAAAAAGAGCGTTTTCTCCCCCGTCTTCTAAATGGCGAGGATTTTTGGTGCCAATTATTTAGTGAGCCAGATGCTGGTTCTGACCTAGCTAATCTTTCAACCCGAGCTGTACGCGATGGTGACGAATATGTAGTTAATGGTTCTAAGATCTGGTCTAGTGGCGCTCATCTAGCATCATTCGGAATATTGATAGCGCGCACTAACCCTGATGCTTCCAAACATCATGGCATCTCATATTTCATATGCCCTATGGATCTGCCTGGNATCTCTATGGAACCAATAGTAGACATGACAACCGCCCATTCATTCAACCAAGTCTTTTTCGACGATGTGAGGATTCCCACTGAACTTTTAGTAGGCGAAGAAGGTGATGGATGGAGATTAGCAAGAATGACCCTTGCTAATGAGCGTGTTTCTCTATCTGCCGGAGGATCACTTTGGGGTGATGGACCTTCAGTGGATACCCTGCTTGATTTGGTAAAAGATTCCGGTGGAGAAAATGATCCAATTATCCGACAAAAATTGATGCATCTCTATTGTGAATCTGAAGTGCTGCGACTTAACAGGTTAAGGACTTTAAGTGCGCGACTCGCTGGAAAGGTTCCTGGTCCTGAAGCCTCTATCCAAAAGTTAATGGCTGACCACCACGGACAAAATGTAATGGAAACAGCTAAAAACCTTTGCAGTGCTTCAGGAATGATTAAAGGGTCTGGTCCTACTGGAAAAATTGACCCATCTCTAAGCCACGGTCCCATTGCAATAAATATCGACAAGAGAAACTTCCCAACCAGTGATCCAATATGGCATTTTGGGTTCCTTTTCTCCCCTGCTCTCACCCTCGGAGGAGGAACATTCGCCGTTCAACGAAATATTGTGGCCGAAAGGGTACTTGGTCTACCACGCGACATAGATGTTGAAGAAGGAAAAACTTGGTCGGAAGCGAGAAAACAATGAAAGATACGCTACTTGAAACACGTACGGCAAGTATCGACTTCTACTTAAAAGATATTCGCCCTCCAAAACTAGTTCTTTCAAAACAAAAAGAAACTGAACTCACTGAACGTCAACGCAACCTTCTTTCAGGTTTAGGAAAACTTTTTAATAAAGGATTCGCACATCTCACGATGGCAGAAATTGCGAAAAACCTTAACTGTTCTCTAAGAACTCTTTACAGTCTGGCTCCCAGCAAAGAACAACTCGTTCTCATAGTTATCGAGAGAAATCTATGGGCTAGAGGCAGAAATGCAATGTCTGCCATATCNCCTAATATGCANCCATTAAAAGCCATTCGCACCTATCTCCAAGCCGCCAATGTGGTCGCTGCAAAAACAACGGAAGCCTTCGCTCAAGATCTTCAAAAAATACCCGCAGCTCAAAAATTAATTGAAGATCACAACTCTTACCTGATCGCTATTACTCATCGCTTGCTAGACATTGCTGTGGAAAAGGGTGAGATCGGAAATGTCGATACGGCAGCAATTGCACGACTAATGGCAGGAATCGGACGGGACTTTTCCAGACCAGAAGTNATTGGCTCNCTNAGANCTTCACCGAAAGAAGCAGCCGATGAGGCTCTCGACCTCATACTCGCAGGATTAACTTCACAAAACNAATGACTGGAANCAATNTATTNAANTTTAAGGAACCAGATGGANATAAATGAAACAATCAAAGATCTTGTTGCAGAGCAACAGNCCCTTGACGACATTGTCGCAAAACTAGATGACCAAATGTGGACAACACCTACTTCTAGCGATAGGTGGAATGTAGCTGATCAAATTGGACACCTTACCTACTTTGACAATGCAGCTTCTTTGGCCATCACTAATCCTGAAAAATTCAGATCTTCTGTGGATGACCTTTTTGCTTCAGCAGTTAATGGCTCCNAAGCATCTGATGACTTCACACTGGGCCACTATCGTGCTCTCACCCCAGAATCTCTACTGGCCACGTGGAGAGAAGGTCGTGAGAATTTATCNAATGCAGCCTCAACACTTGACAATGAGAGTCGAGTCATTTGGTATGGGCCTTCAATGGGTTCAAACTCATTCCTAACCGCAAGACTCATGGAAGTTTGGGCACATGGCCAAGACATTATTGATGCAGTGGGAGGTGACCGTCCAGATACAGAAAGACTCCGTCACATTGCTCATCTTGGTGCTATAACNCGTCAGTGGTCTTACATCAATAGGCGTCTCGAAGTTCCAGAAGGCGACGTTTACCTTTCACTTAGAGGGCCTGATAACCAAATTTGGACTTGGGGACCTTCTGACGCACCGGACTATATTGAAGGACTTGCTAAGGACTTCTGCCTTGTGNCCACTCAGCGTCGACACCTTGGAGATACCGAGCTTAGAGTAAAAGGNGAAATNGCAAAAGAATGGATGGACCTTGCACAAGCTTTCGCTGGACCTCCTACAGANGGTCCTACNAAAAGGAGNAANTNATGAACNTNATAGNNACAGAATTTNANGATGGAGTNTTNACNGTNACTCTCNGCGATGAAGAAAACAGNAACNCNCTNAGTGCNGNACTNACTTCAGAGNTANCACAAANTCTCGANGNNGCNGAANCAAANNCTGNNGTGNGNGTAATCGTCTTGACTAATAGNGGTCGNGTTTTTTGNGCAGGAGCNGANCTNTCAGAANGNTCNTCACGTAAANAA
>PBAM01000027.1:0-53748 GCA_002716285.1 Acidimicrobiaceae bacterium | reverse complement strand
ATCNNAAANNAANCCNNTTGANCCATNAGAAATTTTCAGCAGATTNAGNAAATCNTCTAAACCNTATATAGGNAAAATCNCTGGACACTGNGTNGCNGGNGGAATGGGAATCGCNGCNGCNATGGATATNTCNATAGCGATAGANGAAGCAAAATTTGGNTTNACNGANGTTCGTATNGGNGTNGCNCCTGCGATNATTTCTGTACTNTGTCTTCCNAAAATGCGNCCNNCTGANGCCAGNGAGGCTTTTCTTCGCGGCAACCGCTTCTCAGCTTCAGAAGCTGCGAACATGGGTCTTATCAACGCTGCAGTTCCAGCAAACGAACTAGACGCTACAGTTGAAGAAGTAATTTCTGATATTAAAGCTGGAGGACCTAAAGCTATAGCTGCCGCTAAGCAACTGGCTTTACGAGTACCTCACATGCAAATTGATGAAGCTTTCGACTGGACTTCTAAATTATCTGCAAGTCTCTTTAAAGGTGAAGAAGCTCAAGAAGGAATGAGAGCATATCTAGACAAAAGACCTCCATCTTGGATGAACGAGTAATCTAGTTGCATATTTTTAATAAGGCATTGTCCCACCATCAACTGGGAACATTGACCCAGTTATATTTCGACCCGCATCAGAAGCAAGAAGTAAAGCTACAGCAGCCACTTCTTCGACCTTGTTTGGACGTTTGATAGCAGACTCAGATGAGAATACCTCTATCAATGCTTCATACGTACCTAATCCCATAGCAACGGCTGAATCCGGTCCAGTCTCACGCACAATATCTGTCTCAATCAATCCCGGTAAAATCGAATTAACAGTTATTCCCAAAGTGCCAACTTCATGTGCAGCAGCTTTAACTAAACCATTTACTGCATGTTTTGTCGCAGCGTAACCGGGGATACCCGGTTTACCTAATTTGCCCTCAACAGAAGAGGTGACAAGAACCCTGCCAGATTCCCTTGGAATCATGTGTTGCAAAGCTTTCCTCATACCCCAAAAAACATGATTTAAATTCCAGTCAACCTCTAATGCCCATTCCTCATCCGACATCTGAGCTACCGGAGCGGTCATTTGCACCCCACCCGAGTTAAGGCAACAAATATCAAGTTGTCCAAAAGTACTCACTGTGAAATCGATCAAACCTTCAACTACTGACTGTTTTGAAGAATCTCCTGCAAAAAAGGAAACAGCGTCACCTGCTCCCATTTCTTCTAAGCATTTCTGACCCTTTTCCTCGTTTCGGCCGTTGACTACAACTTTTGCACCTTCCGAAACAAAAGCTTCAGCCATTGCTCTACCTATTGAACGTGTGCCACCAGTTATACATGCAACTTTTCCATCAAGTTTTCCCATTATTTAAACTCCCCCTGACCTGTTAATAAGGTGCCGTTCCACCGTCGATTGATATAAGTGAGCCTGTAATACCAGCTCCAGCTTCTGAAGTAAGTAAGAGGCAAACCTCAGCTACATCTTCCACTTCGTTTAACCTCTTAATTGCAGACTCCTGAGCGAATAGGTCTAAAGCAGCCTCATAGCTTTCAAGACCCATTGACTCTGCAGCGAGAGGTAAAACCTCTTTAACTATGTCTGTTTCAATCAAACCTGGGCAAACAGCATTGACAGTTATTCCTAAAGTTCCAACTTCATGTGCTGAAGATTTAACGAGACCATTAATCGCATGTTTTGCAGAAACATAAATCGCCAAACCAGGTTTCCCGACTTTTCCTTCCACAGAAGAAACCGCGATTATACGACCCCAACCTTGGGGAATCATATGTCCTAAAGCCGAACGCATCGTCCAGAATGTATGCCAAAAATTCCACACTAATGAGTCTTCCATTGCCTCATCCGTGAGTTCTGCAACAGGTGCGTGATTAGAAGCACCACCAGCGTTAGCTACGAGAATGTCAATCTTCCCGTATTTTTCAACAGTTCCACTGACAATTGCCTCGCACCCTTCACGAGACTTCACATCTGCAGAAATAAAATGAGCTTTTTCGCCAGCATCCATTTCTTCAAGTGCTACGGTTCCTTTTTCTTCGCTACGGCCATTTATGACGACGCTGGCTCCCTCTCGAAGTAAAGCCTCCGCTATTGCTCTTCCGATTCCCCGGGTTCCGCCTGTGACACAGGCAACCCTTCCATCTAATTCTCCCAAGATCCCCCCCCAAAAAAGTTGATCACTTACGTCGATAATAACTAACTGATAGGAAATTCACCGAAGCGGGAATATAAAAGCTAGTTGAATTCGAGACCTTTAAAATCACCCTTATCGCGCCAATCTTCCATCAGTTTAAAAAATTCAACTGATCCACCACCATAAGGCGCACCCTGACGAGCTTTTTCGTTTAAATGACCCTCATTGTTGTAATAACCAGGTGTGCATTCTGTGCTTCCGGGTCCTGCACCAATTGGTCCACGCGTTTTTTCAATTATTGTCTTAACCCACTCATCTTCAGCCTCTTGCTCAACATCTACTGTCAAATATCCCTCGTCAATGACGTGTTTAATTATGCAAACAGCATTTGTTGCTGCCTCTTCTAACAAGTGAGGAAAATTGACAGTGAAAGCACCTTGATTAGCGCTGAGCATGAAATGGTTGGGGTACCCACTAGTTTGGAGACCATGCAAAGTTGAAACTCCATGTTCATCCCATTTCTCTGTAAGCGTTCTGCCATCAGCTCCTATTACTTGACACCCAGCACGCCTTTCATACCCGGTGCCTACTTCGAACCCAGTTGCAAAAATTATGCAATCCACTTCATATTCTTGTCCTGCTACGACCACACCATTAGGGGTTATTTTTTCCACTCCTAGCCCACCCGTATCAATAAGGTCAACATTTTCCCTATTGAAGGTTGGCAGGTACTCATCATCAAAACATGGCCTCTTGCAGAACAGTGCATACCAGGGCTTTAGAGCTTCTGCTATTTCAGGATTATCAACACTTTCCTCTACTCGTTTTCTGATAGATTCCATTTTTTCGAAATTTGCCATCTCAAGAACCTCTGGCAAATCCATCTCGGGTTGTATTGCTCCTCTTCTGTACATGTCAACGATATTGCCTATCAGGTCAGTCCAGCAATCATCAACTAAATCAACTTCTTGAGGTATTCCTGAAACTAAATTGTTGAAGTTCTCCATTCTCTCTTTATGCCAACCAGGCTCAAGGGATTCAGCCCACTCAGAATCTGTAGGCCTATTCCCTCTGAAATCAACTGATGATGGAGTTCGCTGGAAGACATACAAATGTTTAGAATCTTTCCCAAGGTGTGAAACGCACTGAATCGCAGTAGCTCCAGTGCCAATAAGTGCCACACGTTTATCACCTAAGCCTGTTAAATCCTCTTTTGGTGAGCCACCTGTGTAGTCATAGTCCCAACGACTGGTATGAAACATGTGACCAGAAAAAGTATCTATACCTGTAATTCCAGGAAGCTTCAACTTGTGTAGAGGTCCTGAAGCCATGACTACAAACCGAGCCTTTACTGCATCAAGTCTGTCGGTACTGATTATCCAACGGCTTATATCTGAGTCCCATCGTGTGCTTTTGACTTCTGTCTGGAAACAAACGTTTTTGTCTAAACCGAATCGACTTGCAATGGCACAAGCATGTTCTTGTATCTCAGTTGAAGATGCATATTTTTCCGAAGGTATTTTGCCTACTTCTTCGAGAAGGGGTAGGTAAATATAAGATTCAACATCACAACGAGCACCCGGATATTGGTTCCAATACCAAGTGCCACCAAAATCAGCACCTTTTTCAATTAAAAGAACATCATCAATGCCAGCATTCTTTAGACGCGCCCCGGCGATTAAACCTCCAAAACCACCACCAATGACAACTACATCAACCTCTTCATTCAACGGGTCTCTTTCAAGAATCTTTCCACCATGATTATCCTTAGAAAAATCAGAAAAGGCTCCGGTGGCTTCAAGATACTGTTCATTACCATCTGAACGAATGCGTTTATCGCGCTCTGCCTGATACTTAGCTCTTAAAGCATCTGGGTCGAAATCAATAGCTGTCTTAATTTCTGTCATCTGTTCCTAGTTATGGGTTAACAACTGAAAGTCAATTTAATTCTATGTGAGCGGACGACGAGATTTGAACTCGCGACCCTCACCTTGGCAAGGTGATGCTCTACCAGCTGAGCTACGTCCGCGTAGGCAATCACCCTACCAATCAAGAAAGCATTATGCGTTTAGTTGCCCTTGAAGACCTTTAATCAGTTATTTTCTTCCACATCTTCATGACTGTCACTAATCATAGAATCAACCTCTAAGTCGTTGGTCTTGTTCTGATCAGCTCCAATCACCTTGGTTTTTTTCATAGCTGACCTTTTTGGTTTTGTGTGCCACCAGTAACCCACGGTTCCAGCCAGCACTACTCCAGCGAGAATTCTTATAGTCACTACTATCTGGTCGATTCTCTCCTCAGTTGTATTCCCGCTTTCATCTACCTCTGGGGGAATAGTCTCAATTGTCATATTCTGAGCTAAAGAAAAATCAACGTACGAAAAATACGCAAAAACGGAACAAACAATTGCAGTTATAAAGATGAATCTCTTAAACATCATTTTTCATGACCTCAAACCAATCGTAGTACCTGTTTCATCCAGGGCAGTTTTAATTGCAAATGACATCCACAACTACCCGGCACCAACCTTTGAAAGGAAACCTTCTAAGTGAACTCCAATTTCTTTTACTGCTAAGAGAAAAGCGTCATGCCCATCTGGGCTGTCAACCATGTGATATTCGCATTCCCCTCCCGCTTCAATGACTGCTTCCTTGAGTTCTATCTGCTGATAGGGAGGATATAAAGCGTCTGAAGAAATACTCAACGTCATTACAGGTACGCGTGCAATCCTTTCCAGCGCACCCTTCAAGCTTCCTCTATCGCGCGCAAGATCATGTAAATCCATTGCTCTATTGAGAAGCAAATAGCTATTAGCATCGAACCTTCTCGCTAACTTCTCACCGTGATAATCAAGATAAGACTCAACTTGAAACCGATCCCATAGGCCATAAATAGAACGCGGGTCAACCAAATCTCTTCCGAATCTGTCCGAATAGATCCCTTCACTTCTATAGGTTGTCTGAGCCACAGAACGAGCGATTGCAATTCCCGCTGTAGGGCCATCTCCTGGTTCAGCCTCATAATAATTGCCACCTCTGAATCTAGGATCCAAGGAAAGAGCCGTCCTACCTATTGCACTCCAAGCAATCTGCTGAGCGCTTGCTCTTAAGGTAGTAGCCAAGGGTGCTAAAGATGAGACGCGATCAGGAAACATAACCCCCCATTCGAGCACTTGCATGCCACCCATTGAACCACCGACTACACAACTCCATTTTTCAATACCTAAATGATCCGCTACACGCCTTTGACATCTCACGATGTCGCGAATTGTTATTACAGGAAAATCAGGTCCAAATGGCTTGCCGGTCCTTGGGTTGATACTCGCAGGTCCCGTCGACCCCTGGCAACCTCCTAAGACATTTATGCAGACTATAAAATTCTTTTCTGTATCCAATGCGCAACCTGGACCGATAAGACCATTCCACCAACCAGGCGTAGAGTGGCTGGGCTCAACATCGCCATAAGCATGTGAATCACCTGTTAGAGCATGGCAAACCAATATTGCGTTATCCGCTTCTGGGGATAACTCCCCCCACGTCTCATAAGCCATGGTTATATAGTCAAGAGTTTCTCCGCTCTCTAAAACGAATGGCTGTCCATCTACCACTTCGACAAAATTACGATCACCTACACCTTGTTCGATAGACCATGCTCCTGAAGCGGGAATATCATCGCTGTAGGATCGAGGATGAAAAGGCAAACGCACAGACTTACGCCTGTCGTTAATAAATCTTTTTATCCTCATTTTTCCTCCGCAAACAGACTCCAAATCGGAGCCGGCAGGGAAAAATAACCACCCGCCGGACACTTCATTGTCTCTTCCGAAACCGCATCCTCACCTACTAGGCAAGCGAGCACCTTGGGTGTCCATCCCAGGTTGCCGGACCCAAATTTGAGCCTCTCTTGATGTAATACCATTCTAAGAGGAGCATGAAAACATCATGCACAGTCTCAGAAATTTTGCCCTTTATACGAACTAATTTGCCTCTAAATCAGGGTTCCATGAGATTAAATTTTTTAATCTCTCGTCATTAGAAAACATCTCGACTATTGGCTGTTTAAGACCAAGGCGCCGCATCAGTTTTCTGATTTCAAGCTCCTCATCCCAACAGATCAGACTTACAACTACACCGCTCTCACCTGCTCTTGCAGTCCTACCGGATCGATGCAAATAAGTTTTGGCGTCAGAAGGTGGATCGTAGTGGATTACTGCCTCAACATCATCCACATGGATTCCTCTTGCTGCGACGTCAGTTGCAACTAACGTTCTTATTTTCCCTTTGGTGAAGTCCTTTAAAGCTTTTTCACGCTGAGATTGCCTCAGATCCCCATGTATGGCTGCTGCAGTTACATTTTCTTGTAAAAGTTTGGATGTCAACTTGTCTGCCCCCCACCGCGTTTTAGTGAAAACTATTGTTTTGTTAGAAGAACTTATAATTGCAGCTGCGACCTTCACTTGATCCATTTCATGAACGGCGATAAAACGATGCTGCATCTCTGCAACTGTCACTTCACGAGACTCAACTTCATGCATTGCCGGTTCTTGTTGATAACGGCTAATCAAACCACTTACCATGCCATCCAGAGTTGCTGAAAACAGCAAAGTTTGATGGTCTAGTTCCACTTGGCGCAAAATCCATTCGACTTGTGGCATAAATCCCATATCTGCCATTCGATCAGCTTCATCAATGACAATTTTCTGAACGCTGCTTACTGAAATATCTCCTCTTTCCAATAAATCAATCAAACGTCCTGGTGTAGCAACTACAAAATCAACACCTTTCTTTATTGCCTCAATCTGCTTTTCTATCGGAGAGCCTCCATAAATCGCCCTTACTCCTAGACCCCTTTTCAAAGCTAGAGGCTCAAGCTCCTTACATACCTGAATAGCCAATTCGCGAGTTGGGACAAGAGCTAAACCTGTAGGTTCTCCTGGTTTTGAAGCTGGTAAAAGTTGTAGCAACGGCAAACCAAAAGCAATTGTTTTACCTGATCCTGTTTTTGCTTTCCCACAGACATCTCTTCCTTTCAAAATGTCTGGGATGGTTATTTTCTGTATTTCAAACGGTTCAATTATGCCTAGATGATTTAATTCTTCAACTAAGTCTTTTTCTATTCCTAATTCAGAAAATCCGACGCTCATCGTTTCCTTACCCCTGCAGTCAAACTATGACAAAAATTTTGATCGTGCTTAAACTTTTTTCACCCTCTAAAGCACTCACTCAGCTTGTTTCAGTTGAACCAACTGAAAAGGCTTAGCGAACCCATCGACCATTACCTCTCCCAACTCGATTTGAGTCAGATTCATTAATGGCGAAACCAATTCCTTTGGTGCTAGAACTTGGCCAGGGCCAGCACTATCACATAGGCGAGAAGCCAAAATAACCTCTCTCCCTACATGATCGTCTCCTTCGATCAAAAGAACCCAACCACGCGCAATTCCAGCCCTTACCGGCAATTCAAAATCTGAACCACTAATTAACGAATTAATTTCAAGTACTGAATCAACTGTTTCTTCAGGCTCTACACCAACAAGCATCACACCATCACCAAGCCATTTAGCTATTCTCACACCTCTTTTGCTTGCAATGTTGCGGACAGTGTTACGAAACTCAACTAAGACGTCGACTGCCTGCTCATCTCCCGCTCGTTCATTAAAAGCAGTAAAACCCGAAAGATCTATAAAAGCAAAAGTTCTATCTACTCTTCGTAGCACGAAATCAGTTTCCACACAAAGACCGTAGTTGCTAAAACCTCTCTGAGGGATTCATTGAATCAATAGATCGTTCTCTCCCAAATACCACAACCAGTAAGCCAGAAACAATTGCTATCAAACTCATCCAAATATTTACCCTAACTCCAGCTATCAAGGAGGCGTTATCAATCCTCAGTGCCTCCACCCAAAGTCTTCCTACTCCATAGCCAAGTATCCACAGCCCTATCAAACGACCAGGTTTCAAGAACCCAGCCCGGTCACACTTAGCTAAAAGAAATGCTAATAAAACATTCCAGACTGCCTCATAGAGAAAAGTCGGGTGGAAAGTCGACTCTGCAATGAAATCCTTTGATCTATGTTGGAAATCTATTTCTAGAGCCCAGGGTAATTCCGTGGGTTTTCCAAATAGTTCTTGATTAAACCAGTTGCCCCATCTACCTATTGCTTGTGCAATAGGTATTGAAGGAATTATCGCATCAAGAACTTCGGATGTATTTATCCCCTTCTTCTTAGCAACACTTACCCCTACAACAACTCCGAGGATTAAACCGCCTGGTATTCCTAAGCCTCCTTGCCAAATGGCTGGTACATCTTCCCATCTCCCTCGAAAAGATCGCCAATCGGTTATTACATGGTAAAGACGTGCTCCGATCAGACCGAAAGGTACTGCCCAGATCATGATTTCAGAAATTTCTTCAGCTTTTCCACCTTTGTTTTCCCAGCGTTTCTGACACCACCAGATTGCTACTAGAACTCCGAGAGCGATCATGAGTCCATAGGCACGCAACTCAATTGGACCAATATGAAAAGAGCTCGAGGATGGGCTGGGTATGGAAGCCAAATTAAAAATTAGAATAACTCCAATTAAGTAGAGAAAAGTTCTTCAGGAACTGCAAATAAGTCAGATGACCCAGCAGTCACAGCTCCAAGTTGAGCTCTGGTCAAAGGCAAAAGCTGCTCAGCATAAAAATTAGCTACAGTCATTTTACTATTTCGGAAATCTGCGTCTCCGACATTCTCATTACTTCTTGCTCCAATTGCTAAACGTGCTAAAAACCATCCACCTACCAACTGTCCCAACATCCGCAAGTAAGGTGTAGCTCCAGAAATGGCTTGTATGGGGTCTACAGTTCCTTCTTCAGTAAGCCAAGCGGTAGCCTCTTCAACAGCTTGCAAGCTATCAGTGAGATTTGACTTAATCGTTTCAAATTCCTCACCATGTTGACTGAGGCTTTCAGTAAAGTCTTTGATCTCATCAAGAAGATCCCTGATAACTTTGCCTTCATTCATCTTCAATTTTCTTCCAACTAGATCTATCGCTTGAATACCATTCGTTCCTTCATAGATAGGGGAAATACGTGAATCTCTAAGATGTTGTGCCGCTCCTGTTTCCTCAATATACCCATAGCCTCCATGAACTTGAATTCCCAGAGAAGTCATTTCCACACCCAAATCAGTACACCAAGCCTTAGAAATGGGTGTCAATAACTCAGCCCTATCCGAAGCTAATTGTCGTTCCTCACTATCAGGATGGCTCTTTGCTAAATCCAGAGCTGCAGCATTCGCGTACAAGATACATCTCATTGCATCTGTATAAGCCCTCATGGTTAATAGCATCCGTCTTACATCTGGGTGTTCAATAATTAAAGACTGCTCACCTGCTGCAGCCCCTATAGCCCTACCCTGGCGCCTATCCAAAGCGAAAGAAGAAGCTTGCTGTAGCGCTCTCTCAGCTACCGCTAACCCTTCAACTCCAACACCCAAACGAGCGTTATTCATCATTTTGAACATATAACGCATTCCTTGATGCTCTTCGCCAATCAAGTAGCCAACCGCTCCATCTCCAGTTTCACCATACGAAATTACACAAGTCGGACTGGCGTGCAGACCTAACTTGTGTTCAAGGGAAAGGCAACGATAATCGTTACGTTCTCCTAACGAACCGTCATCTTGAACTAGATACTTAGGGACGATGAAGCAAGATATTCCTTTTGTACCTGGTGGACTATCTGGAGTGCGTGCTAACACCAACTGAATAATATTTTCGACTAACTCATGTTCTCCATAAGTTATGAAAATTTTAGTTCCAAAAATTCTATAAGTTCCATCTTCTTGAGGTACAGCTTTAGTAGTTAAGGCACCTACATCAGAACCCGCTTGAGGTTCAGTCAGATTCATCGTTCCTGACCATTCACCAGCAACTAATTTAGGTAAAAAAACCTCCTTTTGAGCTTCATCGGAAAAAGTATGCAAACAATCAATCGCTCCTGCTGTCAGCATGGGACCCATTGACCATGCTCTACTCGCTGTTGCTAGCATCTCTGTCAAAACAGTGTGAATAGCTAGTGGAAAGCCACCACCGCCATAATCTGGATCTTGCGAAATGGCTCCCCAACCAGCATCTATGAAGTGGTCCCAAGCCTCCCCAAATTCTTCTGGCATGGTAACTACACCATCTGTAATCGAACATCCTTCTTGATCACCAATTTTGTTAACAGGTGATATAACTTCAGCTGCAAAACGCCCAAGTTCTTCAATAACACCATCAACCGTCTCGACATCTACATGTTCGTAATCTGGCAGGTCACACAATCTACTTATATCACTAATCTCATTTAGAACTAGTCTGATGTCGTTTAAAGGCGGTTTATATTCAGTCATATTTTCAGGTTAGCGAACTTGACGTAAGACCGACTGTTCGCGCTAACCGTTTGCTGATTTCACTTCTTTTATTGGAGCATGTATCGGAACGACTTGACGATCAGGACCTGAATTTCCATCTAGCCAGTGTTGGCGGCACCGAAGCTCATAGGTGACTTTTTTATCTTCTGGGTCATCTACGACGACAAGATCACCGTCGTAAACTTGTTTACCTTCAAACAATCTCGCATTATGTGTAGCTCTACGCCCACACCAACAACGCGCTTCAACTTGTACTTCAATCCTCTCGTCAGAGAGTTCCAAAAGCCTTCTCGTGCCCTCAAACAATTCTCCTTGAAATGAAGTAAGCAGTCCAAATGCGTAAACTTCCGCCCCGATCTCATCAACGACACGAGCTAGCTGTTCTATTTGATCAACAGAATAGAACTGTGCCTCATCGCAAATCATATAGTCGAGAGAACCGTTATTTTCTTTTTCCTTTAAGGCAAAATCATAAAGATTAAAGCCTGAGGATACCTGAACTGCATCTGCGGAAACCCCCAGAGCACTAGAAACTTTGCCACCAGCTCTATCTAACTGACTGCAGAGGATTCCAAACAAACCTCTAGAGGATAGATTGTGATGAATTTGCAGGGCCAAGGTACTTTTACCTGATCCCATAGTGCCGAAAGAAAATCTTAGGGAAGCCATCAGAAGAGCTCTTTAAAAGAACTTGAAGCGAATAAATGTATTTCCATTGACATATTTATACCTATTTCTGCAACCTAATTTGACGATAGTACTTAAATAATAAAGTAATCACTAAAATCTGCATCTTGTTTGTTTTAGTTGAATATTTATTATGTCTAAATCAAAAAATCTAAGCAATGCCGATACTGTCATTTGTATGAAGCAAATCTTTCCCGAAGAAATTGAAGTGGACCCTGTAGCTGTTTACAACAATGATGTCAGAACTCCTTTAGATTCAAGGCCTTGGATATTGCTGAACATGGTCAATTCTGTGGATGGTTTCATTTCCTTTGAAGGTAGAGCGGGAGGATTAAGTGGACCAGCGGACAAGAACGTCTATCAAATAATCAGAGGCCTTGCGGACATCATCTTGGTTGGCGCGGGTACCGTTCGAGCTGAAAATTATCAGGCCCCAAAAACACCCGAAGGTAATTTAGCTGAATTACGAGAATCTAGAGGACAAGAAAAACGACCCAGAATCGCTGTCCTTTCAGGTGAGCTTAATCTGGATCCTGATATGGGCTTATTTGCTGAACGTCACCCAGCTGACAAACCACCCTTGATTTACACGAAACGTGAGTCACTCAAAAAAAATGCTTCTCAGTTTATGTCTTCAGCAGAGATTGTCGATTTCCCAGAGGAAGAATTAAATGTTTCAAGAGTGCTCGAAGACCTCTTGAACAAAGATGCAAAGATTGTAGTTTGCGAAGGCGGGCCTAACTTGAATGCACACTTATTGGCTGCTGGTGTAATAGATGAATTCTGTCTGAGTGTTTCACCTCGAGCAGTCGGAGGGGAAGATCCTGCAGTATTTCTTAACCAACCAGTTGATTCCCCTACTGAACTTTCCTTAGATCGGATATTGCTAGAAGAAGAATTTCTATTTTGTCGTTACCTGACAATCAGATGAGAATTTACAACCCTCTGTTTAAAACAATGCGCTGACCCGGCTGTAATTGCGCTCCACCCGTAATATCTGCGAGCTCATCAACTGTGTGTCGTATATCTGTACCTTCTGGATTGAATTTGTCCGCAATTTCCCAAAGGGTGTCACCGGGTTGTACTACATATACAACTGGCTGTCCAGCAGCTTCTACTACAGCACCTCCAGGGATACCATGGATTCGACCAATGATTTCATTAGCCAGCAAAACACTTAAAAATACTATTAATCCGACCATCGACAGGAAAACTAAACGTCGGCGGTGATAAACCTTTTGAGGTACTGGCCTTGAAGCAATATTCTGCAATTTGGAACCAGTCATGTCGTAGGAGTTATAAATGACTGCTGTATTCATGTATATATCCTTTCAAAGAGGTGTGACATAGCTGTTTTATAAGGAAAAACTCGCAAATACTTGACAAAGAACGTTTGTTCGGGGAACATATGTGCGTCGTACAAGTGTTCGATCATGGTATCATGTTATCGAACATTTGTTCGATTGCAACTAAAAAAGGTTTTTTATTATGAATGAAAATTCTCTGACTAAACGACAAATACAAATACTCGAATTCATTGACAGTGAATACAGGGAACGAGGTTTCCCTCCTTCTGTTCGCGAAATCTGTAAAGCGGTGGGTCTAACATCCCCTTCAACCGTGCATGCCCATCTTTCCAGTCTCCAAAAATTAGGCTACTTACGAAGGTCTGACCCTGGTAAACCTCGAGCTATAGAAGTGTGTTTTGACCCGATTAGCGGGGTTGCTGTTGATCGAGGAGCTGTCCAACATGTTCCTCTGGTCGGCGAAGTCGCAGCGGGGGTCACAGTTTTCCGACAAGAAAATATTGAAGAATCTCTGCCCCTTCCTGCCGAATTTACTGGCAACGGAAACCTCTTCATGCTGAGAGTTAAAGGTGACTCAATGACAGGTGATGGGATACTCCACAACGACTACGTGGTAGTGAAATCTGAGACTTACTCCAGTTCCGCAGATGAACTCCTCGTCGTTGAAATACCCGAAGCCGACGGAACCGCGGGGGTTAAAAGACTAAAGAGGCAAGGAAGTAAAGTCACAGTATGTTCATCAAATCCAGACTTTGATGACATCGAATACGGCGCAGATGAAGTAAAAATTATCGGCAAAGTTGTAACTGTTTTACGAAAGATCTGAGACTACTAGCTAGTTTCCCTCTAAGACTCTTCTAATTGTCTCGAAAGCAACCTCTAGATTTTCACGCTCTACCCTCTCTTCAGAAGTGTGAGCCAATGTCGCATCACCTGGTCCGAAGTTAATTGCTGGAATCCCCTGCTCGGAGAAAAAAGCTACATCTGTCCAACCTAATTTTGCGCGAGTTTCGATTCCTTCACCTATAGAAGCAAGCAGAGAATGGTCCATACCAGGTGTCGCTGCTGGCGCTCTGTCTACCAATTCGATTGTGTCACCATCTTCCATGTAAGGAGCAAGAAACTCTCTTACATGGTTTTCTGCTTCCTCGGAATTGCGGTCCGGTGCGTGCCGGTGGTTAATAAGCAGTGTTGCCGTGTCAGGAACCACATTGCCCGCCACTCCCCCTTCGACACCAACCGCTTGTAATGCCTCACGGAACTCACAACCCTCTATAAGGGGTTCTCTGTATTGATAATTCTCTAAAGCGTCAAGTACGCCGCTCAGACGGTGCACAGCATTTCGACCCATCCATGGGCGTGCGGAATGTGCCCTCTCTCCTTGCAATCTTAGTAAGAGCCTCATAGTCCCTTGACAACCTGCTTCGATCAAAGCACTTGTGGGCTCTCCTAAAACTGCAGCATCCCCACTTAATAGCTGCGGTGCTTCAGTGAAAATTTCTTTCAAGCCATTGTGCTCACTCGCTACTTCTTCACGAGCGTAAAAAACCCATGTGACGTCGATTGCATAATCAATTACAGACCTAGCCAGTTCTAACATTACGGCAATCCCACCCTTCATGTCGGCGCTTCCAAGCCCCCAACATGTGTCATTCTCAATCCTTGCTCCAGACTGCGTATCTCCCGGCACAGTGTCAGTGTGACCCGCCAAAACCAGTCTCTGTTCTTTACTGAAATTCGTTCTCGCTATCAAATTGTCCCCAACACGATCAACTGACAAATGGGGAATAGCGCTTAGTTCTTTTTCTATTAACGAAACAAGTGGACCTTCCTCAAAGCTGACAGATGGAATATCCACCAACTCTGCAGTCAATTCCAACAGGTCACGCATAGCTGAAGCATCCGGTATTCAAGTCGTTACTCCATGCGTACGCAAAACTTCGTTCAGGGCTGACTTGTCATGTCGCTCCCCTGGTTCTAAGTATCGAACAACCAAAACACAAGGCAATCCAAAATTTCCTCCAGCAAATTGTCTCTCTCTACTTGCCTGAACAGCTACACACCAGGGTGGTACAACCCCTCTACTCAACTCTTTGCCGGATTCAGCGTCAATAACTGGTATTGAAGCAGTTAAAACTGCTCCAGCTCCAAGAACCGACCCCTCACCCACAGAAGCTCCCTCTGCTACTATGCATCTGCTTCCGATAAGACAATCATCTCCTATAAACACTGGAACAGCATTAGGTGGTTCTAAAACACCACCAATACCTACCCCCCCCGAAAGGTGGACATTTTTCCCTATCTGGGCGCATGAGCCAACGGTTGCCCAAGTGTCAACCATAGTATTCTCACCTACATAAGCTCCAATATTCACATAACTGGGCATCATCACAACACCAGGAGCTTGATAACTGCCCCATCGAGCAGATGCTCCGGGCACAACTCTCACCTTACTCTCAGTGTAATTTTTCTTCAGAGGTATTTTGTCAACGAATTCGAAGGGTCCTACTTCTTGGATGGACATTTCAGACTGACGAAAAAGTAACAAAATAGCTAATTTCAACCATTCATTTACCCGTACACCAGTTTCGGCGTCATATTCAGCTACTCTCTCTTCACCCGTATCGAGCAAATTTATAGCCTCATGGATAAGAGAATTAACTTCCGAGTCTCCAGTTGTCAATTCATCTCTTTTTTCCCATATATTTTCTATTTCTTTGGCTAAATCAGTCATACCTGAGATTACCTCTTATTCCCGAGCTAAAAAGCAAGTTTTTAACTAAACCCCAGCCCTTTGCTCCAATAACTCAATCCGATCATCAGTGGCAACCGCTGCAACTCTTACATAACCCCTACCTTTTTCACCAAAGAATTCACCTGGAGTAACAACCATGCCTAAGTTTTTTGCCAATTTTTCCACGAGCCGCCATTCATCAGCTTCAGGTGTGGCTATCCAGAGATAGAAGGAACCTTCTGGCATCACGGTGTCAATTCCAAGTGATTCAAAAATGACCATTAGTTTAGAAAGTCTCCCTAGATACAACTGTTTCTGTATATCCACATGCTCTTGATCACTCAGAGCAGCTATGCCTGCGTTTTGTGCCGGCCCAGAAAGCATAAAACCCTGATGTTTTCTGACTTCACGCAAATAGCTAACTAGTTCTACATCTCCTGCATAAAAGCCGACTCTCATTCCAGCCAGATTCGACCTTTTAGAGAGCGAATGGATGGCTAAAACACCTTCTTTACTGCTCTGGAGAATAGACTTTGGAGAAGCTCCCCACGTAAATTCCACATAGCATTCATCTGACAGAACTATCACCTCATTTGCTTTACCCCAGTCAGCTATCATTTCTAAGTCTTCAGTCGCTCCTGCAGGGTTGCCGGGACTGTTAACCCATAAACAAATAGCTCGCTCTATATCTCTTTCATCAATTTTCGAGAGATCAATTCTCCAATCATTACCAACTGGAACTGCGACAGAACGACAATTAGCTAATTGAGCCCCCATTGAATAAGACGGGTATGAAACCGCTGGATACAAAACTGTGTCTTTATCAGGATTTCTCAATTTAAGAACTGCGGGTAACCCTGTAACAATCTCTTTACTCCCGATACAAGCTCCTATTGAAGTTTCAGAGATCTCAACTTTAAGACATCGATCTATCCATTCAGAAGCTGTCTTTAAAAAATCGTCACTTCCGACTGAAGAAGGGTAAGGGCGTGCCGAATCAAGACTTGTTTCGGAGATAATAGCTCTTTTAACGACTTCAGGCACGGGATCACATGGAGTGCCTATGGAAAGATCTACAGCTCCACCGGGTAAAGATTCAGCCAAAACTCTAAACTCGTCAAGCTGTTCATATGGATAGGGAGGTGGGAGGAACTTTTTTTTCATTGCATCAATTCAAGTTCTGAAGAATCAAAGTCGATCTCAAATTGTTCGAGCCTACCTATTGAGCTTTTATCAGCTCTAACTTCAATTAGCCAGTTGGATTCCTCCAAAACTTCTCTCATTACAAAACCTTCACGATGTGCCATTGCTCTAATATCACCCCGCTCAAAAGGCACTTTTAACGTAATCGTTTTTTCTGATCTCCTAAGCGAGGAAGCTAATTGATTCAACAACTCTTCGATGCCCTCACCTGTTGTAGCAGAAACCGCCACGCAGTTTTCGTCTCGTTTAAAAAGTCTTTTATCGACACCATCAGATTTGTCAATTTTATTGAAAACCATCAACTCGGGAACTTCAGAAGCGCCTATTGCTTCTAATACTTGCCGTACAGCTTCTATGCAGCCTTCCGGATCCGGGTCTGAAGCATCAATAACGTGAAGCAACAAATCCGCATCGATCACCACATCTAAAGTAGCTTTGAACGCTTCAACCAGTTGATGAGGCAATTTACGCACAAATCCAACTGTGTCTGTTACATAAACTGCCTCTCCACCAGGCAGCTGCATTCTACGAGTTGTGGTATCAAGGGTTGCGAACAAGCGGTCTTCAACTAATACTCCTGCATCTGTGAGTCTGTTAAGAAGTGTGGATTTTCCAGCATTCGTGTAACCAACTATTGCTACCGAGCGATTACTTGTTTTAGATCTAGCTTTTGACTGAGTCGATCGATGTCTACGCAATTTATTCAAATCTTCTTCAAGTCGTCGAATTCGACGCATAAGTCTTCTTCGATCAACCTCTAACTGTGTCTCTCCCGGACCTCTGGTTCCAATTCCTCCTGCTTGCTGACTAAAAGTTCGACCTGACTTCCTGAGCCTTGGCAAACGGTACCTAAGCTGTGCGAGCTCTACTTGAGCTTTACCTTCAAGACTGTTTGCGTTCTGGGCGAAAATATCAAGAATTACCGCAGTTCGGTCAAGAGCGGAACGTTTAAGTATTCCTTCTAAATTACTTTGCTGAGCAGGAGTTAATTCGTTGTCGAAAACTACCGTGTCGGCATCATATTCTTCCGAAACAGAACGGATTTCCTGAGCTTTACCACTTCCCACAAAAGTAGCTTTATCTGGTGTTTGCCTGTTCTGAACTATCACAGCAACAGGGTCCGCCCCTGCTGTATCAACAAGTCTTTCAAGTTCTTCAAGAGATGCTTCTGTGATTTCTTTATCAATTCCCTCGAGGGAAACACCTGCCAATACAATGCGTTCACGAAATGAACGGTCGATCAGGCCACGCTCTTCACCTGCGAACTCACCGAATCCACCTCTGTGAGTTTCTTCCCTTTCAGATTGATCTCCGGTAAAAGATCTACCCATTGTTCACCGTGTGTTTATCCATAAATACAGCTGGACCTGAAAGTGTTATCGATTGGTCTATAGAAACTATTCCACTGCCTCCCGGCATGTGAACATTGACTATAGATTCAGTTTGACCCCATTTTGAAGCCACAAAAGCTCCGGCACATGCACCTGTCCCACAAGCTTCGGTGATTCCTACTCCACGTTCCCAGTGTCTCATCCGTATGTTCGAAGAGTCGTCTACTTTAATCAGATGCACATTAATTCCTATCGGTGCTGTCTTCTCATTTTCACTAACCGCAAATCTCTCTAGTGCGAAATCATCAAAGTTTTCTACTTCTACAACCAAATGCGGATTCCCTATATCTACTTTTGCCGCTCTTAGTATTTGTGATTCTTCAAATCGATCTGATTTTAATGACTCAACGAGAACTGCTTCTCCAACTTCAGCAGCAACTGTGAACTCGGTTTCAATTGTTGCTGTTTCTTCAATTTTCATATATCTCGATCCGACATCTGTTTCAACATTAAAGTCGAGTTTCGATATTTTTGAGCCCATGAACAAAGCTTGCGCAAAGCACCTAAGACCATTACCGCTGAGTTCCGCTCTTCCACCGTCCTTATTAAAAAGATGGAAGCGGCTTACACTATTCGGGTTTTCTGAGAGCGGAGTTCCAATAATTAAACCATCAGCACCAATTCCGTTAATAGGATCGCAATATTTTCTAGCGATCCCAGAAGGATTCTCTGGCAACTCTTCTAAGAGAGCAATCAAAAAAACATTTCCGAGACCTTGGTGTCTGGTTAATTCCATTGGCCCAGTTTCACAGATAATCAGGAACTTTTACGACTTCATTAAAAGTATTTCGACCGATCGCATCAAATACTTTAATAACTTCTTCTAATAACTCGAGGGGATCTTTTTTCACATCCATCCATTGAATTCTTGGGTCTCTTCTGAACCATTTCTCCTGGCGCCTTGCGAAACGTCGTGTCGATGTAATAGCTGATTCAATCGCTTCCCCAAGAGTGTTGTCTCCCTCTATAAAAGAAATAATTTGTTTATAACCAAGTGCTTGAGAAGCAGTTTTAGAAAGCTTTCTCCCGTCAGATACTAAGTTCCTGACCTCTTCGACAAATCCATCTTCGATTTGCTTTTTGTATCTCTCAGCTATCCGAAGGTCGTTTAAATCTCTCGGAAGTCTTATACCAATTTGTGTGAAAGGTGAAGGAGGGTACACGTCGAGACCGGGTCCAAAAGAAGAGAATGGGCGCCCAGTACCTAATGTAACTTCGAGTGCTCTGACAATACGTCTACGATTCCCTGGTTCGATTTTCGTAACTGCGATTGGGTCCAGATCATTAAGTTTTTCGTATAAAAAGGAAGTTTCAGATATCAATTCTATTTCATCTCGAATACTTAAGAATCTGGGAGGGATTTCTAATCTGTCAACCACTGCGCGAACATGCAGTCCAGTTCCTCCGACCAAAACTGCTCTATTCCCTCTGTCTGTGATTTCCTTCAAAGCTTTTTCGACAGCTGACTGAAAAAGAGGAAGTGCAAATTCGTCTGAAGGGTCAACGATATCAATGATGTGATGGGGTATTTCCTCTTGTTCGGCAACGGTGGGAGTTGCAGTGCCTATATCCATTCCTCTATAAATTGCCATAGAGTCAATCGAAATTATTTCGACATTCGAACGACATCTTGCTAGTTCAATGGCTAGGGAAGATTTTCCTGACGCTGTAGTACCTACTATGAGCAGATTTCCATTAAGAGCAGTTTTAACATTTTTTTCAAACACTTTGCTCTGCCATTACAGGAATGCGCTTGCGATGTTTCGGAGTAGCAACTATCTCTAGTAGTTCACCAAGAAGGTAATGGGAAGGGGCATCGGTCACTTCAACAAGGGCGTAGGTTCCGACACGGAGAGAGTCTTGAGATTTCAAATGAAGAATTTTATTCTGTCTTGTTCTGGTTTTTATGAGATCTGTTCCTTTTTTTGATCGACCTTCAACTAGGACTTCTTCTATTCTGCCCACACGCTCTTTGTGTTTTAACAATGAGGATCTCGTAACAACGTTCCGTAAAGTTTCATATCGCCGCACAGCTACACTATGGTCAACGAATTTCGATTCCATCTCTGCTGCGTTTGTTCCGGGTCGTGGAGAAAAAATGTAGGTATATGCGGCATCAAATTGTGCCTCGGCTACCACTGCAAGAGTGTTCTCGAAATCTTTTTCGCTTTCACCTGGAAAACCAACAATCAAATCCGTGGTTACTGATAAGTCCTCGATCCCCCCACGTGCTTGTTGCATTTTTTTCAAAAAACGTTCGCTGGTGTAACCACGATGCATTGCTGACAAAATTGAATCACTTCCAGATTGCAATGGGAGATGTAAATGCTCACAAACATTTTCTGTTTGAGACATTGCGGCAACTATTTCTAAAGTCAAATCTTTTGGATGGGGGCTTATAAAGCGAACTCTTTCAATCCCTTCAATTGAGCCAACAGTTTTCAGTAAATCTGCGAAAAGTGGTTTAATTTTTCGACTACTAGCCTCCAGCCAAAGGGACCCAACCTGAAAGACATCTGTCTTGGAAGGGTTTTCTGCTTTTAATTTCTTTGTCAAATCCCGACCATAAGAATTGACATTTTGACCCAGCAAAGTTATTTCTGTTACTCCCTGATCAGCAAAATTTCTTGCTTCATCCAAAAGTTGTCCGAACGGCCTACTTATTTCCGGTCCACGAACTGAAGGGACTATGCAATAC
This sequence comes from Acidimicrobiaceae bacterium, assembly GCA_002716285.1. GTDB lineage: Bacteria > Actinomycetota > Acidimicrobiia > Acidimicrobiales > MedAcidi-G1 > MedAcidi-G1. The sequence continues at coordinate 33,198 of PBAM01000027.1, read as the reverse complement.
GTGCATGTGTTATCACAGCCAATCTGAATTGTTATCCACGCTCGATGATCTATCTCTCTTCTAACTGGAAGTGCGGATGGAAAGGCTTCATTATCTTCTTCGACTAGTTTTTCCAGGATTTCAATTATGGGTCCTTGAGTCTCTGATTTTTTCAATAATTTTACGGCATTTTGAACATTGTGAGTTCCAAAAACCACATCGACATGTTTTGCTCGTTGTTGAATCAATTCTCTATCTTTTTGAGCCAAGCAGCCACCAACTGCTATCTGAACGTTAGGTCTTTCAGATTTTAAAGTTTTTAAATTGCCCAAAGCACCATAAAGGCGATTATCAGCATTTTCTCTTATGCAACAGGTATTAAGAACAATGACATCAGCTTCCTCTTCTGAGACAGCAGGAATTAATCCATCGGCTTCTAGCAGACCGGATATGCGTTCACTATCATGTTCGTTCATCTGGCACCCGAAGGTGCGCACCGCGTACTTTCGGCGCTCCATATATTCAGGCTAGGTCGAGTTGGTGAGACTTACTGAAAGTCATCCATTTTTAGTTTTGTTTAGGAATAAAACCCCTGTGTTTTATTCCTCTAACTCAATTGGAAGATCATCAGTTTCTGTGAATTCATCAACCAACTCTGCTTCTTCTTTAACGGCTTCCACCGGCTCATCAGCATCTGGCATAGCCTCACGCCAAACCCTGTCAGTAATTTCGACCATGACTTCTGGGTTTTCCGTAAGAAAACGTTTTGCATTTTCCCTTCCTTGACCTAACTGCTCACCTTCATAGGTGTACCAAGCACCTGACTTCTTAACTATGTCAAGATCAGCTCCAAGATCAATAACTGAACCTTCCCGGCTTATTCCTGCGCCATACATGATGTCAAACTCCGCTTGACGGAAAGGTGGCGCGCATTTATTCTTGACCACTTTTACTCGAGTTCGATTACCCACAATTTCATCGCCATCCTTAATAGCTTCAATTCGTCGTATATCAAGTCGAACCGATGAGTAGAATTTCAGGGCTCGGCCACCGGGAGTCGTTTCCGGGGAGCCAAACATCACACCAATTTTTTCACGTAATTGATTAATGAAAATACAAATTGTCTTTGACTTGTTTAAATTCGAGGTCAATTTTCTAAGTGCTTGTGACATCAGTCGGGCCTGTAGACCGACATGTGTATCACCCATATCACCCTCTATTTCAGCTCTGGGTGTCAACGCTGCTACAGAGTCAATTACCACCACATCAAGAGCACCTGAGCGTATAAGCATGTCTGCAATTTCAAGCGCCTGCTCACCCGTGTCAGGTTGTGAAATCAATAATTCATCTACATCGACGCCAATCGCTTTTGCGTAAACCGGATCCATTGCGTGTTCTGCATCTATATAGGCACATATCCCACCGTTCCTTTGGGCTTCGGCTACAACATGGGTAGCTAATGTGGTTTTTCCAGAGCCTTCTGGACCAAATATTTCGGCTATTCGCCCTCTTGGCATTCCGCCTATCCCAAGAGCCAGATCAAGAGCCAAAGCTCCTGTAGGGATACTCTCCATGGACATGGAACCTTTGTCACCCATTTTCATGACCGCTCCCTGTCCAAATTGTTTCTCAATTTGTCCTAAAGTGTTATCAAGAGCCTTCACCCTGTCGGCGTTATTAGCTGCTATTGCATCAAAATTTTCCTTGGCCTCTTGAGTCTTTGTTCCCTTAGCCGCCTTACCCATCTTGTTCTCCATTCATTTCTATAAATTACTTCTTTTACTGGAACTCTCACATTTCATGAGACTTCGTAATGTGCTTAATTAACAATAAGAAACCGGTGTGACAGTACTTAAAACGGTTACTAATCAATAATAATAACATAAGCGTAATTGCGAACATGTGTTCGTTGCAAGCATTTACCCAAATTTTTTTATTTATACCTGTTCTCCTGATAACTTTCTTCTATGAACTCAAACCCATCTACCAATGAAAACTCTCATACCGATACTGAACTTCTGAAAGAACGCTTATCGGATATGGCATTCCATTGCACTCAAGAGTCTGGCACTGAGCCGGCTTTTACTGGTGTTTATACAGATGAAAAAACTGAAGGGACCTACAGATGCATTGTCTGCGATGTTGATCTTTTTCATAGCGCTGAGAAATATGATTCCGGAAGTGGTTGGCCTAGCTTTTGGAATCCAATTGACGAAAAATCTGTAGAAACTGAAATAGACAACAGTCACGGCATGCAAAGAGTAGAGGTAACCTGTGCTTCCTGCACTGCCCACCTCGGACATGTTTTTCCTGATGGTCCACAACCTACCGGAAAACGGTTTTGCATTAACTCATCCTGCTTGCAGTTGATACCTGAATAGCTCGAAACATCTTCCAGTCTTAATAAATTTTCAAGAAGTTCATCTAGGAGATTCAAGTCGTTTACGGAGCGCATTCAATACGGTAATGACCGTAAATTGTCGTATCTGAGCCCTATCGAATGGAAACAGAACTTTAAACGACTCAACATCTCCAGACACATTTGTGGCCATCCAAACAGTTCCCGGTTCCTGCCCTTCATGCGGATAAGGACCAGCCGCTCCGCTTACAGCTACCGAAACGTCAGCCCCTAAAAGATCACACACCCCCAAGGCCATCGCTTCAACCGCCTCTTGGCTAACTACCGAAATATCTTTTGGGACATTAAGTAACGATCTTTTTACATCAGCCTCATACGCGACAACTGACCCAACATATGAATCACTCGAGCCAGACACCTCCGTTAGTCTGCTTCCTATCATTCCCCCAGTTATGGATTCAGCAGTCGCAAAAGTTAATGATTGTGCTTTCAGCTGATCCAAAACCACCGACTCCATGGTTTGATGATCTACCGCAAAAATATGATCTCCGATAAGTTCTCTTAGAACAGTTTCCTCATAATCCAAAAGCGAGTCAGATTGTTCCTTATTGGCTGCTTTTGCAGTAATTCGAACCTTGACACCTTCAATCCCACTCGCTTGGAAGGCAAGAGTCACCTCACCGTCACTATTAAGACGTTCTATCTCTTCAGCCAGGTCTTCTGCAAGACCCGATTCAGAATGACCCCAAGTTTTAAGCACTCTGGAACTTATTACAGACCTCTCACCAGATCGCGAAACTAGATCTTGAAGAACAGTACCCTCAAGCATTTGCTTCATCTCTGTTGGGACACCTGGTACTAAATAAATCACTTTTCCTTCAGGCATTGGGCAAATCAAACCAGCAGCTGTACCCGGCATTTCTGTAATTGCACTTGCACCTACCGGGACATCAGCCTGCTTAAGATTATTTTCGGGCATTGGTCTCCCACGACTGGAAAAACGTTCCTGGATTCGTTCGACTATCTCCATGTCACGCACAAGTTCAACACCCATCAACTCGGCTACAACTTCACGTGTCAAATCATCCTGAGTGGGACCAAGTCCACCTGTGACTATTAAAGCTTCAGCTCTTTCAAGCGCTGAGGTTAAAACCTCTGACATCCTCTCAGGATTATCGCCCACTACAGTCTGAAAATGACAATCAATACCCGTTTCTGCTAAACGTTCTGCGATCCAAGCAGAATTAGTATCAACTATCTGGCCTAATAAAATCTCAGTTCCGACCGCAACTATTTCACAACGCACTACAGAACTCTATTCACCGGTCGTACTTGTCGCAAGAATTCCATCCATTAGATATTGGACCCCTGTCACGACAGTGAAAATAACAGCTATCCATAGTCCAAAGTCAACAAACCACTGAGAGTTCTCCAACCAGGGCATCACAGCAATCATCAAAGCAGCCCCTTGAACAGTTGTCTTCCATTTAGCAGACTTACGGGCTGGGATCGATAAACCTTTGCGCGCCATCAGCAACCTATAAAAAGTGATAAAAATCTCCCTAATTGCAAGAAGCACAACTGGTAAGAGATTAAACCTTTCCACTTCAACGAGACAAAACGCAGTCCCGATTACTACCACTTTGTCCGCTAAAGGGTCAATAAAGGCACCCCATCTGCTTACTGTTCCGCGGATTCGAGCCAAGTAACCATCTAAAATATCCGATGCTGCCAGAATAAAACCTAGTAACACTGCCAACCATGAAGTTCCAATACTCCTTTCCGCTTCCAAAACTTCCCAAAACAGTAAAGGGGAAAGCAACAAACGCGAAAGGGAAACCAAGTTCGCAGGACTTACAACAGTAGCTAATGGATGTCTATAACTTTCATCTCTTTTAATCAAGTTAAATCAGCCTCCAAGTCTGGTCCTAGCGATCCTTTTACAATCAAATCAGTAAACTCCCCCACCTTGCAAGAATCAGGTACAGAAACAACACCATCTATCTCTGGAGCTTCTCTGTATGTTCTGCCAACCCCATGTGAATCGACTAATACAGAGATTCTTTCACCTATCAAAGCATCTCTCTTCGAAGACGTTATACCATCTTGCAAATAACTAAGCTCTTTCAATCGCTCAACAATAAGCGACCTGTCGATTTTTCCCTCAAGACCTGATGCATAAGTTCCTTCTTCATCACTAAAAGAAAAAAATCCGCACCAGTCCAATTGCATTTCCTTTATAAAGGAGATCAGCTCATCCTGGTCTTCTTCGGTTTCTCCCGGATAGCCAACTATGAAATTTGAACGAAAGACAGCACTCGGGGAATTTCTCCGGATTTCAGAGATTAAACACCTAAATCGTTCGGCATCACCCCAGCGCTTCATCCTTCTCATGAGAGACGGTGAAACATGCTGTAAAGAAAGATCAAAATAAGGAACCGTTAAAGAGCACATAGCATCTATAAGTTGTTGATTTATTTCTGATGGATAGAGGTAAAGAAGTCTAACCCAATCGACTCTTTGCACTATTTCCTCTATCAAGGGAATAATTGACTTTTTCCCAACACCTTGATCTCTTCCATACGCTGCCAAATCTTGAGCTACAAGAACAACTTCCTTAACCTGCAATGAATCAACCTCTTCGAGGATGGAATTTATGTCTCGACTTCGTTGCGGCCCTCTAAAAGAAGGTATTGAACAGAAACCGCAAGCCCTATCGCAACCTTCCGCGATCTTAAGATACGCCCAAGGTTTGTCAGAAGCAGGACGAGGCAAGTTCAATAGATCGAATTCTGGAGCAGTAGCTTTTCGAGTCAAGGAAACTGGAACACCAAATCCGGCTACATGGTCAACTTCGGGTAGAAGATTTTGTATTTCATTTCCATACCTTTCGGCCAAACAACCGGTTATAACAATTTTGCTTTCTTCATTTCGGAGTTCGTCAAGATTTAAGATCGTCTCGATCGATTCCTCTCTAGCCTCTTCAATAAAAGCACAAGTATTTACGACTATTAAGTCTGCATTAGTTAAATCATCCGTAGCTTCCATTCCATCAGAAATTAACATGCCTGTTAATTTCTCTGAATCGACTTCGTTTTTTGGACACCCAAGAGTAACTAGATGAAATTTTGAATCGGTTTCCATCACTTCAGGCTAGATGCAAAGAAGGCTAAGAATTGATTAACCAGTAAGAGTTCTTACCATTTGCCAAAACAAAAGCACATAGAGAAACAACAGAGATGAAGCGTTCCATCGTGGGATTCTCACAGGTTTTCTCATCATCCAAAAAGCACACGCACATAAAAAGCACATGCCTACTAGAACTGAACCATCCATAAAAGGTTGCTCTGATGAACGACCTAGACCACCATGAGTAACCAGTATTGCACTTCCGACACCCAAACTATTGAATAGATTTGAACCAAAAAGATTTCCAATAATCAATCCCCATTCTCCTCTGCGAGCTCCAACTAGCGAAGTAACTAATTCTGGCAAAGAAGTGCCTATTGCAACCAATGAAAAGCCTACGAATCCTCCTTCCCATCCAAATTCGTTTCCTATCGAAATCGCCGAACTCACAATCCAACGCGGCGATAAAACAATCATTACAAGCCCTACAAGCATCACTATTATTTCACGTGATACCGGCCAACTGTGTTTTCTAGAAGGTTGAACTAAATTCTCTTCAGATCTTTTGAAATGTCGCAAAATCAAGCCACTTGTTAAGCAAAGAACTAGAAAAAGCAATGCTCCTGCTAGTACAGAATTAAAATTCAAATACACCACGGCCGAGAAAAACAAAGCTCCTATAAATGAATACCCGGCCTGTTCTTTCACACCACTAGGCGGGATCACATTACTCCAAATTAAAATTGGCAGAGCCAGAACCAATCCAAGATTCGCAACATTGGATCCAACTACATTTCCTACAGCTAATTCGATTCCACCTATTTCTTGTTGAAATACCGCCGTAAGAGATGCTGCAAACTCTGGAATACTTGTAGCAAAACCAACTACCAGCACACCCACAAGAGCTTTAGAAACCTTGAATCTTTCGGCTAGACGCGCTGTACCATTCAAAAATTGATCTGCTGCAAAAACCAACACACACAGTCCAAGTATCAGGATCAGAAAATCATTAAACACAACTAAAGAATACCTAAGTTAGTTGCACCTTAGAAGCCTTCTTCGCTTGAGATTTCAAACTCTTCCGCAGCAATTAGAACTTCGCGAGCCTTTGAACCTGAAGAAGGGCCCACTACCCCTGATTCTTCTAGTAAGTCCATCAAACGTCCAGCTCTAGCAAACCCGACACGGAGTTTCCTCTGAAGCATCGAGGTTGAACCAAGTTGACTGGAAATAACCAAATTTCTAGCCTCTTCATACAACTCATCATCTTGTTCAGAAGCAACAGAAGTGGGACGAGAAAAATCTTCAGTTATATCAACAACTGGATCACTCGGATCAGGCGACTCCGCCACATCAGACAGATCTTGGTCAACTGGTTGTTCTTCCGTGCTACCAAGTTGAGCTTTCCATGTTGCCACTACTTGACGCACCTCGCTCTCTTCAACCCAGGCTCCTTGAATACGTTGAGGTGTACTTGAACTAGGGCCTAGAAGCAGCATGTCCCCTTTCCCTACAAGCCTTTCAGCTCCTTGCTGATCCAAAATAACTCGGCTATCAGCAAGACTCGAGACTGCAAAAGCTAGTCGAGCAGGGATATTAGCTTTGATCACACCCGTAATCACGTTTACTGAAGGACGCTGTGTCGCCACCACCAAATGTATTCCCACTGCCCTAGCCATCTGAGCCAATCTGCAGATTGAGTCCTCAACATCTCGTGCGGCGACAATCATCAAGTCTGATAACTCATCTACCACAACCATGATGAAAGGCAATCTTTCATATTCACGGGAATCCTCTTCTCCGAAATCATTTACCGACAATTCATCTCGATCATATGCTGCGTTGTATCCCGTTATATCTCTGAAACCACAATTTGACAGAATGTCGTATCTTCGCTCCATCTCGCGCACAGCCCAATGAAGTGCATTTGCAGCCTTCTTAGGGTCCGTAACAGGTGCTGTTAAAAGATGAGGTACACCTTCGTACTGTCCCATTTCAACGCGCTTTGGATCTATGAGTATTAGCCGGACTTGATCGGGTGTAGTTCGCATCAAAACAGAAGTAACCATCGCATTAATACATGAAGACTTTCCAGCTCCAGTAGCTCCAGCTATCAAAAGGTGAGGAGTGGTTGCAAGATTGAGCATCACGGTTTTGCCTTTTATATCTCTACCTACTGCCAAGTCGAGAGGGTGCGTTGCTTTCTTGGATTCCTTGGAAGTCAAAACGTCCCCTAAAGCGACCACATCTCTGTCTTCATTTGGAACCTCTATACCAATTGCCTGCTGACCTGGTATCGGAGCTAAAATTCGAACATCTGCAGCAGCTAGTGCATAAGCAATATCTTTGTTAAGGCTTGTAATACGTGAAACTTTCACGCCGTCGCCTAATTGCAAGGCATACCGCGTGACTGTTGGTCCAATAGTCATATCGACTAATCGAGTCTCGACACCATGTGCTTCCAACGCTTCTTGAAGTCTCTTTCCTCGCTCTTCTGCAGCCTTAGCATCTACATCATGCGTGTCGCTTGTTGAAAGAATTTCTAAAGATGGCAACGACCATGAAGATCCTTCAACTGCTTTACCCAGTTGGATCGTAAGCTGCTCACTCTCAGTGTTTTTTACTTCTGGCTTTACTTTTTTCTTTTTAGGCTTAAATTCTTTTTGCGGTTCGGCAACAGTTCTAACCTCAGTTTCTGCTGGAGGATTTTCTTGAAATGTATTTTCTTCTCTAACTGGATCCGGTATTTGTCGCCGGTCTGTGGATCCCGGTGGTGTCAATAAGCTTCTGATCCAATTGCCGAGAGAACGGCTCAATGCCGCTAAGACTAAAACAATTCCTTTAAATAGCTGCTTTCCAGCAACCCCAGAACTTTTTACAGTAATCCTTATCGCATCACGTGCAGAAACTCTTGTGGCAATAACTACTGACACCAAAATAAATGCAACAAGAACTAAAACAGAACCCCAAGTCCCTATAGCTGCTCTCAAACCGCCCCCTGCAGCAAGACCTAAAATACCTCCTGCATCGCCTAGCTCGTCCACCCCGTCACTAATACCGGGACGACCTCGGCTTAAATGCAGTAAACCGGATACACCTACAAGACCAAGAAACAGCCCGACAGGTAACCGCTTAGTTATTTCTCCGAATTCAGAGCGTTCCCTGAACATCGCTAAACCTGTAACTACCATCAAAACAGGGAGAACAAGTTTTATTATTCCAATAGTCCATCCTGCGGCACCATCAACTACATCACCAACCGGTCCTGCCTGCTCAAGATAGATCGAAAGACCTGCTAAAAGACCGCCAAGTACAAGACCGAGACCAAGCATTTCATTCCCTCGTCCAGCAAAAGCCGTTTTAAAGAAATTTTTTGTTACACCTCCCTCTATTGAAGGTGTTTTAGAGGCGCGCGTAGATTTTTTACTGTTAGTACTGCTAGACCCAATAACAGAATTTTCAGAGTTTTCTTCGCCCATAGGAACCTTTACCACAACAGTTTTACGGTAGCACTAGGGCGTGACGTAGGGTATCCATTGTGATTTTTAGTTGATTTCGACTAATGGAACTAACACGGGTCGGCGCCCAGTTTTTAGATCTACAAATTTCCCGGTTGCCCTGCGAACAAGTCTTGTTAACTCTTTTTGGTCGAACTCAGCATTAGTTAGTGCGCCATCCAACACTTTTATTACTTCTTCGATTATTCCGTTGAGGTATTCCTCTTTATCTTCAGTCTCAACCCACCCGAGAGTCGTCGCAAAAGGACGCTCTAAAAGCTTTCTTCTCTTTTTGTCGATTACCACTCTGACTAAAATAAAACCTTCACCGCCCAAAGAAATCCGCTCTTTAACCAAGTCTTTACTTACTTCAGTCCCTCTAACATCCACCATTAAATATTCATCACTTACACGCCCTTCTAGNNGTAANCCATGCTCATCCAANCNGACNCTGTCACCATCNACACACCNGAGAANCTTGGATTGNTCCATTCCTCTACNCAATGCNATTTNTTCNTGNCCTAATAANTGGGTGTANTCACCATGAACTGGTATAAAAAGTTCNGGATTNCTTGCTTCATGTAATGCNANAAGCTCNCCAGCNTTNCCATGACCNGTCGTATGGATCTTCAANTTGCCNCTGTGAANNATANGGGCNCCCANNCGNNCCAAATTATTATGNANTCTNAAAATAGAAGCCTCATTACCGGGAATCGGAGATGAAGAGAAAATGACCGTGTCGTTTCTATCTATTTCGACCAGAGGATGCTTCCCAGCTGACATCATAGATATAGCTGCTCTTGGTTCAGCTTGGGAACCTGTACAGATGATGCAAACCTTGTCGGATCTGAACTTTTTCAATTCTTTTTCATTTAAAAGAACACTGTCCGACACTTTCAAAAGACCTAGCTCTCGCGCTAAAGCTACATTTCTGATCATTGAAGGACCCAATATCGCCAATTTTCGATCTGTCTTTGTTGCAACATCAGCTATTTGTTGGATTCTGTGAATATGGCTAGAAAACGTCCCAACGATTATTCGACGTCCTTCATTTTCGGTGAAAACATCTTCTAATATGGGACCTATTTGTGATTCTGAAAGAGACACTCCTTCACTTTCAGCATTTGTGGAATCTGCCAGAAGTAATCGAATTCCTTCTTTTTTGGAGACATCAGAGACCCTGTTCAAATCTGTAAGGCGTCCGTCCACAGGAGTTGGATCCAGTTTGAAATCGCTGGAATGCAAAATAACCCCTTGGGGAGTTCTAAAGAGAGTCATTAACCCGCCNGAGGTTGAATGAGTAACTGGTAAAAATTCACATTCAAAATGACCAATTTCGTGAGTTTCATTATCTTCAACGGCAATAAGTGGAGGGAGTTCCACTTCATGGCTCTCTAATTTTGCCTTAATCATCCCGAGAGTAAATGGAGAACCATAAATAGGTACTGACAGNTGGCGAAACAAGTGAGGTATCCCACCTATATGATCCTCATGCGGATGGCTGACTATGCAGGCTTCTACATCGTCATGTCTGTCAATCAACCATTTAAAATCTGGAAGTATTGAATCGACACCTGGATGTTTGTAAGGAAACAACTGGCCACAATCAAGCAACACAATACGCTCATCTACCTCGATTGCTGCACAATTTCTTCCGATTTCACCAAGTCCACCTAGAAAAGTTATGTGTACTGGACTATTCAAAGTTTCATTTCTTGTTAGTTAGCCGCGTCCTAGGCTACTTAAGATCCCGCGCGCCTTTTCAGCCAACCATTCTGGCTCAGGTCCCATCGGTAAACGACAATCGCCTCCTGGCAAGTTGAGTATTTTCATCATTGCTTTTGTGGGTATTGGATTAGGTGTCAGATCTCCAGATTCAAAATCGTATGAAGGTATAAGCCGACGATTAATTTCTAGCGCTCTAATATAATCCCCACTAAAAAAAGCTTCCATCAACTCAGCTGTTTCAGGCGTGGACCAATGAGAAGCAACACTCACTGTTCCTACAGCGCCCACAGAAAGCAAGGATAAAGTCAGTGAATCTTCACCGCTGTAAACTTCAAAACCTTCTGGAGCGGCTGCTACCACTCTGGCGGTTTCAGCTACATCCCCTGCCGCATCTTTAAGTGCAACTATATTTTCAACTTCGTCGGCTAATTGTAAAATTGTTGAAGTATCAATTTTTCTACCTGACCTNACAGGAATGTCGTAAAGCATTACTGGCAAATTAGTTGCGTTAGCTATCGCCGAAAAATGTGCTATCAATCCNTGCTGAGAGGGTCTGTTGTAATAAGGAGTTACTGTAAGAATTCCTGAAGCTCCCACTTCAGTGCANCGTTCAGTTAATTCAACAGCGGCTTTAGTATCGTTACTTCCTGCTCCCGCTATCACAGGAACATCAACTGCTTCGACCACGGCAGCAATCAAATCTATCTGCTCTTCGTGCGTGAGAGTAGGAGACTCCCCTGTTGTACCAGCAATAACTAAACCTTCGTTACCTTGCTCCACAAGCCATTCAGCTAATGTTCGAGCTCCTTCTACGTCTAACTCGTCATCTTTTGTAAACGGTGAAATCATTGCCGTGAGGACCCGTCCGAAACGTGGTGCCATAAGTTCTACTCCCTTCATCTTTAAGTGCTTTCGGATGCTCTATCAATACCTAAAGTTGAAAAGAAGTTTTCATGCAACTCAAACCACACTGTGTGGTAAGACTCCATCATGGGTTTGGCGATCCAGTCAGTGTCTCCTTTAAGGACCATTTCCAGTGCATAGGTAAAACGACTGCCGTAAGATGAAAAACGCTCCAATTGCTCAGCAAGGCTTGCACACATAGGCTGTGTTTGCTTATCTAGCTCAACTAGNCGGTCGATCACTCCCTTGTCATAGTCCGGATCAGAATGGTCATTTAAAACNTGTTCCCTTTCACTCCCATCAGATGGTGGTTTTAATTGCCAATCCGTNCAAAGTTCTTTGAAATCATCATTTAANTGTGAGAATTCTTTGTAGGCAGTCTCAATTTCTGGACGAATTCCTAAATTATCAACTTCATTTGCCAATAGTNGTTCACCGTATGATCTTCCCTCTGGCGTGATCATCCATCCCACCATTCGGCCTTCTCTGTAACTGGCCATGCCCTCTTCAGCGAATTGGCTTAACATATTTAAACTATCTTCTTGGCTTAAACCAACAGCTTCTGCGACAGCTTCGGTGTCAACAAAGCCCCTTACTCTTAATGCTTGAAGCACCAGAAGATCCGAATCGCTTATTTTCGACATGTAATCACGCTACCAGTCGATCGTCGGCTACGACGCGTCTGAGCACCAAAGGGTAACCCACTAAGCCTATTAAAGTGAAAATAAACCATTGAACCGCGTAACTAAGATGTGACCCTTCAGTCAATTCAGGTGGCTGCATTTGCACTGGCCAATTATTCGTTGTTTGTTGATTTTGCTGCAAATAAATGGGCAGTAGAGGCAAGTTCCATTCATCGCTCAATAAATCAATATCAATTCGGTTTATTTCATTGCCTTGTAACTTTCCATCCGAAGACGGAATCATAATGAGTCCTTCTATTTCAAATACCTTTGAAGNCGGTTTCCAAATCTCAGATTCACCTTCATTAAATATCTTGCGCGGAAGATATCCCCTATTAACAGCGACATAGGAAACAGGGTCACTTTCAAGAGTAAAAGAATTTATAACTTCAACTCCTGGAACACCATCTCGAGACCTATTGATCAGATAGACCTGTCTATTTTCATCAAAAGTTCCTCTGGCAGTAGCAGGAGCGTAACTCTGGTAATTATCTAANTCGTCCGCATGTAAATCATTAACTGCGACAGATTCCCTGCCAGAAGCTTCNATTATCTGAGCGTTATTCGACTTGCGTTCCTCTAATCGGTGGAGTTGCCAGAAACCAAGATTTACAGTGGCTACAAGTAGCGCTGCTACAAAAATATGCGAGATTATCCAACTCGGTCTCAACAAACGACGAGACGCCAAAGTCACTCAATTCCAAGTAGTTTTTCTAAACCGATAGTTAGCCCGTTCGGAAGAGAAGCAACTCCTTGCACAGCTAATAAAACTCCAGGCATAAAAGACTCACGATCGGGAGAGTCATGACGTAACGTCAATGTTTGACCTACTGAGCCCATGATTACCTCCTGGTGGGCAACCATGCCTTTCATTCTTACTGCGTGTATAGGTATCCCTTTCAATTTAGCTCCACGGGCACCTGCGATACTTTCACTTATTGTCGGGTCTTCATCCCACTGGTTAGAAGCTGATGACATTCTTTCTGCAGTNGCGATTGCTGTACCTGAAGGCGAATCTTTTTTCTGGTTGTGATGATATTCGATTATTTCAGCCGTATTGAACCAAGGTGCTGCAATAGATGCAAAATGCATCATAAGCACTGCTCCTATTGCAAAATTAGGGACAATTAAACAACTGCTTTCATTGAATTTTTTCTCAATTTTTAAAACATCTTGATCAGAAAGACCGCTTGTCCCTACAACTACATCAACTCCTTCTTCAGCCAGCAAAGGCAAGTTATTTTTTGAAGCCTCAGCAATAGTGAAGTCAACTACTACGTCTACTTCGGCTTTAAAAAAATCGCTGATTTCTTGAGTAATTGGAATGNCCCCAGGCATTTCTTCTGACTCGTCGGAAGCTAAGTCCACAGCTGCCGCAAGTTCCAAAGATTCAGCTTGCATAACCGCAGAACAAACCGACCGACCCATACGTCCAGCCGCTCCTAGGACACCAACTTTTAAAGATCCTTTTCCCATATGTCAGAGGTTAGTGCCCCGACGTGGATTTATTGGAATTGTTTAATAATCAAATTAAACCNAAAAGATGAAANCAGCTATCTTCTTTTTCGTTCACCACTTCTTCTAGAAGAACTTTTACCTAAGTCTCCGTGTACAGCTTCCAGTTCTGCTTGGAAAGCGTCTTCAAAAGAAGCTGATGACTTTGACTTGCTTCCGCTGCCTCGATCATCAGAATCGGTATCTTTTTGATTGAAATCATCCGAATCAGAAGAGTCTTCATCATTGTCTGAAATCTCATCCTCTTCAATAGTTTCAGGAGACTTCTCTTCGGAGCTTCGATTATCATCATCCAATAAAGGCCTCAAAGAAATTTTTCCATTCGGATCAATATCTTCAACTTCGACTTCAATAGCATCACCAAGAGCAAGAACATCTTCGACCCTGTCGATACGTTTCCCACCACCTAATTTGGAGATGTGAACCAGACCATCTCTTCCTGGCAGTATGTTCACAAAAGCTCCGAACTTGGTGATGTTCACAACCCTTCCTTCATAAANCTCTCCGACATGTGCTGAAGGTGGATCNACNATCAGCATTATTTGCCTTTCAGCTTCAGCAACTTTCTCACGGTCAGGTGAAGCGATAGAGACAATTCCTGACATCCCATCATCATCAATAGCAATTTCAGCTCCGGATTCGGCTTGAATAGTGTTTATCATTTTCCCCTTNGGNCCTATNACTTCNCCAATTTTNTCAACCGGAATTTCAAAACTNAGAATTTTTGGAGCNTTCTCACCNACATCTTCACGTGGTTCGGGAATNGCGGNAGTCATTACTTCAAGTATNTTNANTCGAGCTTCTTTAGCCTGATTTAATGCATCAGCAAGCACGTCTGCAGGAATACCGTCGATTTTGGTATCCAACTGCAAAGCTGTAACAAACTCAGATGTGCCGGCAACTTTGAAATCCATATCCCCGAAAGCATCTTCTGCACCTAAAATGTCAGTAAGCGTTATGTACTTGTCATCTTTGTAAATTAAGCCCATAGCTATACCGGCGACTGGCGCCTTAATAGGGACACCCGCATCCATCATCGAAAGACTGGAAGAACAAACAGAACCCATTGAAGAGGAACCGTTTGATGCAAGAACCTCAGACACCAAACGAAGTGTGTAAGGAAATTCTTCAAAACTTGGCACTACAGGAAAGAGAGCTCTTTCAGCGAGTGCACCGTGACCGATTTCTCTGCGCTTTGGTCCTCTCATGAAACCAGTTTCCCCTGTTGAGAAAGGCGGAAAATTGTAATGGTGCATGAATCTTTTACGCTCAATCGGATCAATGCCGTCTACCATCTGATCCATCCGTCCAGTTCCCAAAGTGGTTATATTCAAAACTTGAGTTTCACCTCTTTGAAAAAGACCGGATCCATGAGATGTAGGAATGATTCCTACATCTGATAACAGGGCTCGAATATCAGACACTCCACGTCCATCAATTCGAACTCCTTCTTTAACAATTCGATCCCTAACGATCTCTTTAGTAACAGACCTAATAGCAGCGGAAATCTGACTTTCAGCATCTTCTATTTCTTCAAAATCAGAAATGAGCTCATTTTTAAGTGCTTCCTTTAGATCTGACTCAGCATTTTGCCTTTCCGTCTTATCAACAATTACCTGCGTCGCTGCAACTCTCTCCGCTCCAGCATTTTCGACAGCAGTATAAATTTCAGGACTGTAATCAGCGAAAACCTCATATTCCATTCCTTCAGGTTTTCCTACTGCTTTGACTAGTTCTTGCTGCAGTTCAATAACTTCTGCTATGAACTTCTTTGAGAATTCAAGTCCATCGGCCAGTACAGCTTCATCGACGAAAGGTGCCCCTGCATCATAAACATCACAGGTAGCTTCCGTGCCACCCGCTTCGACCATCATGACTGCAACATCTCCATCTTCTAATAGACGACCAGCTACAACCATTTCAAAAGCTGAATCTGCGGCTTCTTCATAAGTAGGATGAGGAATCCACTCTCCCGATGCGGCCCATGCAATTCGAACAGCTCCCACAGGACCATCAAAAGGTATCCCGGAGAGCATGAGTGCTGCTGAAGCTCCATTTAAAGCTAAAACATCATGGGGGTTCTCCATATCAGCTCCCATTACTGTTCCGACTATGTGTACTTCATTACGGAAACCCTCTGGAAACATAGGTCTTAGAGGCCTGTCAATTAGTCGACATGTCAAAATTGCCGACTCTGGTGCACGGCCTTCACGACGAAAGAAAGACCCTGGGATCTTGCCCGCAGCGTACATTCTTTCCTCAATATCAACAGTTAATGGAAAAAAATCAGCACCTGATCGAGCTGATTTTGCACCCGTTGCTGTCATCAAAACTATCGATTGTCCCAGTTGAGACAAAACTGCCCCACCTGCCAATCCAGCCAGACGTCCAGTCTCAAAACTGATTGTTTTTTCTGTCCCTGAAAATGTGTGGGACACGGAAATTGGTTTATTCATTCTTATTCTCTTTTTTCTTTTCTTTATTCTTTACCTGATCGAAACATTTTCGATCAGGGCGACACCAAGCGATGAAAGCACAATTTAAAACTGCTTACTTCGTAGGGTCTTTTTATATCTGTTCCTTTAATTAACTAAGTTTAGGAACTTTTTGAGCCAACGCCCTAGTGGCGTAAACCTAATTTTGCGATAATTGACCTGTAACGCTCAATGTCATTTTTTTCTAAATAATCAAGCAATCTTCGTCTACGACCTACCAGCATCAACAAACCTCTCCTGCTGTGATGGTCCTTTTTATGGACTTTCAAATGTTCGGTAAGGTGGCTGATTCTTCCAGTAACTAAAGCAATCTGAACTTCAGGAGAACCGGTATCACTCTCGTGCAATCGGTGCTCAGAAATTGTTTCAGATTTAACAGGCGTACTGCTAGACATATATTCCTCTAATATCGGATTCAAGCCTTAAAACTTTCACCTTTAAGGCTATAGGAAAGATCGGAGTCTCGAACCCGACCTCAAGTAATCCCTCTTGGATTACCTACCAAAGATAGATCCTATCAACGCTCAAGCAACAGCACACCTAGCTAGATACAAGTTCCTTATATTGTCTTCTCCACTCTAATGATGGTTTATCTGCTTGCACATCAACCAATGCCCCTTTTTTCAAAGGAAGTTGGCCTTGCAACTTCTCCAACATTATCTGGTCTTCTAGAACAACTGCCAGCTCCAGCTCAAGGACTTCATTCGCTATTGTCCTGCCCGGTTCAACTAATAAGTCAACATCATCATTACGCCATAAGACGAAAGTATAGACAGATCTACCTTCTTCTATTGGTGCTGCAGCCATAAACAATTTCTGTTCTACACCTGTCTCATAACTCATTGTGCTCAACACTGAAAAGGGAAGTGCAAAGCCTGTAGTCATAGAAAGTTTTATTACGTCCCCTCCTCCACCAGACATGATCTTTGTTGAACCGACATTATTTATCTTTACTTCGTACCCGTATCCGTAATAAGTATCATCAAGTTGCTCTAGTTTTATTTTTGGAACAACTGTTTCTTGTTCGATCCCAAATGTTCCACGATGAGTATATGGGAAATGTGAAATGTCAAGCATGTTGTCAATCATCCTCGTGCTGTCAACATTCCAGATCTGCATTTCTGTATTTATTCTCGTAAAAGACTCATCTTTATCTGCAGTAACCTCAGGTATAGGTGCACAAGGTTCACCGGGACATACCCAAATAAGCCCATACTTTTCTTGAGCGTTGAGAAATTCTAAATTAGCTTTTGGCGGCACAGATAAACCTTTTTTCGCAGAAGGGACCTCCAAACAACGACCGTTGTCACCAAATAACCACCCATGGTAAGGGCATCTTAAACAGCCCTCCTCTAAAGTTCCTTTCGATAAAGGCGCCTGCCTATGCGGACAACTGTCTAAGGCTGCTCCAACCTCTCCGTCCGGAGTGCGCCATAAAACGAAATTCTTGCTTAAAAGTCTTACAGAAAGAACTTCAGAATCTAAGGAATCACTAGTTGCCACTGCATGCCAATAATTTTGCAAAACTTCAGGGAAATTAGACATCTAATTATCTTTCAATACTTTCTCATACCGATCAACTAGCCAAGAATTAAATTGCGGTATAACAGCTTCTTGCCATGAATAGTTAGCTCGATTTGCAAATCTCGAACGCATTCCTAACTGAGTGGCAATATTCGTTGGAATGTCTTGACGATTGAAATAACCAACTCCCCTTATTGCTGCTTCAAGCAATTCATCAAATAAGGGAATTTCAAGAACTTCCTCCGGAAATAAATAACCCATACTCAGTTCGTGAGTTTCAGGTCCTGACGGATTTACGGTGAACCAAAATGCAGAGTCAGACTGCATTCCAATTAATAAAGTTGGTGGCACAAAAGCAAAAACAACCCTTTTTCTTTCCTCCTCAGATAGATTCGGCAAAGGCGGAAAAAGTGCTCTGTAAGTCGGATTAAAACCTCCATCGATCTCTAAAGATGGATTGAAACCAAACATCGCACCATCTTCAGGTTCTACATCTGAATACCAGGCTCCTGAGGAAGGTGCCCAGTCATGGATTCCTTTATGAAGTCGGCTGTTGTGGTACATCTCCATAAAGTTCTCAATCATGATTTTCCAATTAAAAGGGACATCAGGAATTACAGCTGGATCAACAGTCTTAAGCGATGACGGGTCATAATTGATAACTGTTTTTTCTAGTTTCTTAAGACTTTCTCCAAGAGGATTTGCATCAGTATCGAAATTCACGAAAATAAATCCGTTCCAAACCTCCACAGCAATCTTTGCAAGGTTGGTCTCGTCAGCATTAAAACAATCCGTGTCTTTCATCTCTGGAGCACCAGTGAGCTGACCTTCTAAGTCGAATACCCACCAGTGGTAAGGGCAACGGAAGTATCGAGCATTACCTGATAAGAATTTAGTCGGTTCAAGCAAATCCTCATCTTCGATCCCATCGAGATCAGCTGTAACACACATTCCTCTGTGAGGACAAACAGATGACATCGCTCTTATCTCAGACTCTGCATTTCGCACTACTATTATCGGTTCTCCAGCTGGTGTAGCAGAAAAAAAGTCTCCCACTTCCTTAATTTGCTCCTCCCGTCCCACACACAGCCATTCTGAAGCAAACACCGACTCGATTTCAAAGGCAAAAAAATCTGGATCACTGTAGACCTTCGGCGGTAAACCAACAGCGTCCTTATAGGATCCTCGTGACTTAAGCAATTCCTCAAATGCGATTGGAGTTTCCACTTGCGTCCCCCTTTAACTAATAGAAAATATACCTCAAATACAATTGGTCAGACAATCAGACCTTTTGATATGTTTGAGATCTATATCAATTAAGGAGAACTATGACATATCCGAATATTCTAGTTTTTGTTGACTTTCCTACTGACGATGTTGACGCGGCAAATGATTTCTATAGCAAAGTCTTTAATTGGGAAATAGAGGAACGCATACCTGGAATTTTCCACAGGATAGTGCCAGGACAAAACTTCAAGTTGGACGATGGTAGTCAAGGACCCACTGGAAATCTACATATGGGAATCTCCAAAGCTGCCAATACTAGACCCCACCCGAATCCTGAGCCTCCTGAGCCGACAACTCTCAGTCCAGGAGGCAGATCAACAAGAGCCTGGATTTTGGTAAGCGAAGATGACTCTTTCGATCGAATACTCGACACCGCCGAAAGCCTAGGGGCAACAGTTCTTTGGAGAAATCACTTCTGGACTGAATTCGGTGGAGCAAATGCATCTTTCATAGACCCTTGGGGAAATCAGATAAATCTCTGGCAACACCTTGAGGGTGTCGAGGTTGATGAAGAAACTCATCAAGTCATAGGAGAAGCACTCATTCCAGACGGCTGGACAATTGAATAACAAACAGGGATAACGCACAATGAAAACTACTTACAACATCCACCCTCCTGAAGCCAGATGGACCCATGTAGCTCTAAGAGTCAAAGACATCAATGAGACAATTGAGTGGTACACGGAAAATACTCCCTTGTCGCTTATAACTCGCCGTGAAGATGAAGCAGGGTATGGAGCTTGGCTTGGTCACACCGACAATCCTCGCTCTCCTTTTCTCTTAGTCCTATCCCAGTTTTTTCCGGATAAGGATCCGTTTGCAGATGCACCAAATACTGTTCTAGGACCTTTCGCTCACTTAGGAATTGAACTGCCCGATATAGAATCCCTCAAAGAAGCAGCTGAAAAAATGCAAGCTGCTGGGTCTCTCGTAATGCCGGTTCAGGAAATGCCTCCGCCAATAGGATGGATATTCATGGCAAAAGACCCAGACGGAAATACTCTCGAGTTTTCTTTCGACCAGGGAGTTTACGCAACTTTTCAGGAGCTAGCGGAATAATCGAATGGGAACTACTCGAAATCCAATCGAAGTAGCGACTTCATATCTAGAGTCTTTTGCAAAAAGAGACCCTGACTTAATTGCCTCACATGTCTCGGAAGATTTTAAAAACATACACACAAGTGCGCTTGGGGACCCCTGTGAGGGAAGATCATCTTACAGAGATCGACTTCCTGGGTTTTTGGAAAAATTCAAAGACTTAACATACGAATGCGAGGAGATGATTGCCCATGATGAGAAAGTCTTTGTCTCTTACTTAATGAAAGCAGATGTAGATGGCAGTAAGATTTCAATTCGTGGTGTTTTCAATCTAAAAATTATAAACGGTTTAATCGAAAGTAGAATTGACTATTTCGACAGTCTGACTTTTCTCCAACAGATCGGGCATCCAGTCGGATTAGAGGAGATTTAAATTGGAACATGCGCCCACCATTGATTTGAGCCCTGCATTTGGTGGATCTGAATCTGATCGTCTTAAAGTTGCCATGCAAATCGATTCTGCCTGCAAATCCACGGGATTTTTTGTGGCAATAGGTCATGGAGTTGAAGAAACATTCTTAAAAAATGTGGTCGATTCTTCAAGAGAATTTTTTCATCTGCCCGTTTCTGAAAAAGTTAAAGTTGCTCCTCCGGGACCTAACCATTTTCGTGGTTATCTAGGTCTTGACACCACTGCTCTTGCTTCAACTCTCGATATAGAAACACCACCCGATTTATGTGAATCATTTAATGTAAGCAGGTTCGATGACCCAGTAATGCGTTCAAGAGTTCAACGACCTGGAGCGGAAGCCGTTTTCTGTGAAAATATGTGGCCTGAAAACCCTGAAATTCTAAGAAGTGCGTATGAAGCTTATTTCGCGAAAATGGAACATCTCTGCTCTGAGATTCTAAAACTGATGGCTATTGCCCTAGAGCTTCCTGAAGATTGGTTTGAGGAAAAATTTGAAAACCCTACTTCCCTTTTAATGGCAAACTGGTATCCGCCTGTAACGGGAGAAGTGCCTTCAGGTCAACTAAGACGTGGAGAACACACTGACTATGGGGCGTTCACGATTGTAGCTCCAGAACAGATACCGGGTTTACAAATTGCAGTAGAAGACGAATGGATTGATGTGGGACTTGTTGAAAATGGCTATGTTGTAAATATCGGCGATCTTCTAGCTCGGTGGACAAATGACAGGTGGACCTCCACTCTTCATCGAGTAGTTGTTCCGGACGATTACAATTACCGTAAGCGCGATAGGATCTCAATTCCATTTTTTTTCCAACCGAGTTATACCGCTGAAATAAAAACTATTCCAACGACAGTAAGAGGGGACAAAAAATCTTCTTATGAGTCAGTTATTTCTGGAGAGTGGATTACAGCTAAATCCATGTCAATGCTTGAATAGTATTTTGGACTGAGATTCAACCATTAATTAGCTTTAATAACTGTCTTCTCCATTCAACACTGGCTTTATCCGACTGAACATTCACTAAAGCGGTCTTATCTAAAGGCATCGCTCCATTTAGTTTTTCCAACATCACTCGATCCTCTTCACCTATAGCACGATCAAATGAAATTACCTCCTCCTCTGGAATAGTGAAATCATCATTACGCCAAATGACGAAAGTAAAATACGAGGAAACATCATCAATCGGGGTAGACAAGAGAAGAATTATGTGTTCTAACCCCGATTTATAAGTAATCGTACTTCTAACAGTTAGTGGTAAATTAAATCCACTAGTCATTGACCTCTCGACAGACTCTTCGTTCGAGCCTGAAGTACTTTTAGCTTCTTCTGGGTTTGCAGCCAAAATCTCGTAGCGGTACCCAAAAAAGTCATCATCTAAATGTTCGAGAGTGATATTAGGTGCTTTCGTATCTTGTCCTGCGCCAAAAGTTCCTGCATGAACGTAAGGAAAATGGGTTATATCTAGAAAATTATCGACCATTCGTGTAGCTGCAACTTTCCACTTTTGTACCTCGGTGTTTATTCGTCTAAAGGAAGGGTCGGATTCTTCCTCTAGTTCAAAAAGTGGATTAAGTGGCTTTCCTGAACAAAGCCAAATCAACCCATACTTTTCAATGACTTCAACTGTATTTAGATGTGCTCTTGGGGGAATGGGCACACTATCAGCTGCGGAAGGTATATTTATACATTTTCCAGATTCACTAAACGTCCATCCATGGTAAGGGCATACAAGACATCCATTTTCTAAATGGCCATGTGATAGTGGCGCTTGCCGATGGGGGCATCTTTCTTCAGCAGCAGTAAGACCACCATTGGACTCTCTCCAAATAACAAAATCTTCGTTCAAAAGTTTTACCGAAATTGGATTTGAATTCACATCATCGGCCAAGGCGACTACGTACCAATAATTCTTTAAAGATTGTTTATCAACAAATCCTTCTGTGTCATTTAGTATTTTTTCCATAGATTTTCTCTTTCAGTGATCTACCACAAAACCCTAATACTTCATCTAGTGTGTTCATGTGACAGAAAAAAACTGCGTGATTCTTTACGGACACACAATTATAACTATGAACGAAGAGCGTCAGGTTTTGAAAGACGCCGCAATAAAAATAGTGGGCGATCGCATAATCGAAATAGGTGCTAAAGAAGAAATAATGGCTTCCAACCCTGGGGCTTCTATTATCGGCAGCGAAAACTTTATGGTTATACCTGGTTTAATTAATGCCCATCAACACCTAACTGGCGACCGCTTGATTCAATCCTGCATCCCCAGTCACATAGAAGACACTGAAGCTATTTTTGACTGGTCCGTACCTATCCACGCTTCACATAGTCCGGATGACGATGAAATCTCAGCTACTCTATCGTTAGCCGAAAGTGCTCGCTGTGGAATTACTTTTACGGTTGAGGCAGGAACTGTGGCTTTCCCAGAAATGGTTTTAAGAGGTTTTGAAACTGTAGGAGTGGGTGGCGCTATCGGGTCATGGGGATGGGATATCGGCGATGGCCCTTATGTGGATTCAGTAGATGGTGTACTCGAGAGGCAACTGCAAGTTATGGAACTGACCAAAAACCATCCTTCAGTCAAGGGATGGGTAACTCTTGTAGGGCATGACCTAATGTCAGATGAACTGATGCAAAGAGCCTCAAATCTAGCAAAGGACAACTTAACTAATCTGACCTTTCACCTTTCCCCTCACGCTGGAGAAGTTTCCCAATACTTAGAAAAAACTGGAATGAGACCGGTTGCTTACATTAGTCAACTAGGAGTATTGGGCAGTCACCTTCTCATCGGACATGCTGTCCATATTGATGACTCAGAATTGGAAACTCTTGTAAATAGCAAAACTGCAATTGCATCTTCGCCATGGGCTTATCTAAAACTAGGTCAAGGTGTTACAAAGTTCGGTAAGCACCCCGAATTTCTTTCTAAAGGTGGCCGACTTTCTCTTGGTTGCGACACAGAAAATGCAGGAGATAATAAAGATCTTCTTTCAACAGCCAGACTCTTTTCTGGTTTGATGCAGGAAGCCAAACTAGGACTTGATAAGCCAACAGCTCATTATGCACTTGAACTGATCACGATCGGTGGCGCTGAAGCCCTAGGTCTTGAAAAAGAAATAGGATCTATAGAAATTGGTAAACGCGCTGACATGGTATTGATAGACACGAGTGGCCCTTCCTGGCAACCATTGGCTCCTGATCCTGTGATGCAACTTATCTGGGGGGGGAGTTCATCAGATGTGAACTCAGTAGTAGCTGGAGGAAAGCTGATCGTAGAAGATAAGAAATGTAAGAATTTAGACGAATCAGCTCTTGCTAGTGAAGCTAAATACAAACAAGAAAATCTGCTGAAATCGGCTGGACTGAATCCCAGTTCCTACTGGCCTGTAATCACCTACTAGCTTTCCTTTGTCTTAAACAGAACGAGACAAATTATTCATTTAGATTGAGGAGTCATCCGTATAGACCTGCTAACTTTCCCGAAAGTCCTAAAGCGGCTATAACCATTACCCACCTCACCACTCGTTCTCCACCTTCAACTGTCCACTTTGCACCTATCCAACCGCCTACTGTTAATCCTGAGGCGAGAACAAGAGCTGGGCCCCAGGAAATTTTTCCAGAAAAAATGAACACGGGTAAAGCAATTACTGTTACTAAAGCATTAATCATTACTTTGATGCTGTTTGCAACCACAAGATCAAAACCAGAACGCGAAAGAGTCAAGACCATCAGCAGTCCCACACCAGCCTGAATAGCTCCACCATAAAGTCCAACTCCAAAAAATATTAAGATTATGGTAGGGCTATTCCAAGAAGATTTTCTTTCTTTAGGTTTAGGTGTGGGTGGCATAAGTGTCAAAATCACTATTGGTACAACTAGGAGAGCAAAAAGACGCTCAAATTGATCATCTCCTAACTTGTTTATTAAAAGAGAACCAACTAATGAACCAATAATCACTGGTAAAAAAATGATCCTAGAAACACGAAAACCGGAAACCCCTAACCGGCGAAATGAGAGAACAGCAGCTAAAGAAGCTGGCAAAATCCCCACTCTATTGGAACCATTAGCGTATGTTCCAGGTACTCCCGCAAAAACTAAAAGCGGAACAGTGATAGTCGACCCGCCCCCAGCCATGGTGTTTATCACTCCTGCTGCTAAACCACCAAAAACTAGTATTAATACATCAGTCAAACTCACTGTTTNTTCCGTAAAAACTCGAGTGCTAAACCGCTTCCTTTAATTGTTTCGGATAAACCTTCTGCCATTGAACTTCCTGTCCTTCGTACCGCAGCGAGATTACAACTAATCTGCGAGAAACCAAGTGGATTCACAAAACTGGATACTTTGATTTGTCGGGTAGCCCAGAACGTTGAACTACTGCTTCACCGGCATTTTGGCAGTCTGCATAGAACTTCTCTTCATCAAAAGCTGTGACTCTTCCTTCTTCNACCACCTTTACTCCATCCACTAAAACCGTATGGACGCCTCTTCCATCAGCCGACCATACAAGTTGGTTCATAACGTTTAGTAAAGGTCTCCACTCAGGCCTGTCTGTATCGTGAAGNACTAAGTCGGCTTTTTTACCTATTTCAAGTGAACCTACCTCATTTTCTAGTTGCATAGCTTTAGCGCCTCCCAATGTTGCCATCTCATAAGCAATTTCTGCTGGAAACATTTGTGGATCTTGTCTACTGTCTTTAAACAAACCCGCTACTAGATATGTGGCCCTCATTAGATCAGAATAGTTAGAGGCGTTATTCCCGTCTGTTCCAATGGCCACATTAATACCAGCCATCTTCATCTCAGGAATCTTCCCTACCTGGGTAATTCCGTAACTAACCTTTAATGCAGTTGTGGGACAATGAGATACATGTACACCTGAACTAGCCATTACTGATATTTCTTTGTCGTCAACCTGAACGCAATGCGTCATTACTACATCGTCCTTAAGAATCCCCAGTTCATCTAGATGGATCATGGGACGATGTCCAAATTCAGAAATAAAGAAATCCGGATCCAACTTGGCAGGCGACATGTGGAAACTCATACCAGTGTCGTGTTCCGTAGCTAGTTCTCGTGCAGCTTTCCAAAGTGGATCAGAGCAAGTTGTGTGTCCGACCAAAGTAGACCAAGCTCCAAGTCTTCCTTGTGCCACATCTTTATACTTCTCAAGTTGGTACTGCAAAAGATTTATTGATTCATCAGTGTTCTGTTTATATACATCTGGCTCAGGNGGTAGGTCCCAAATCCACCTACCTAACCGACCCCTAATCCCGACTTCCTCAAGGGCTTCAAACACATCATCTAAAAAACGAATTGTTCCAGCTTCAAGAAATGTTGTAGTGCCCGATTTCAACATTTCCACTGAAGCCAGCTTCGCTGAAAGCCTCTCCTCTTCAGCCGTGTACACAGAATAAAGTGGACAAAGCCATTCAAAAACATTCTCTTCAAAAGGAGTGTCATCGGGCACATAACCTCTGGTCAAAGGTTCACCGGTTATGTGTATATGCGTGTTGATCAGGCCTGGTGTTAAAACAAAGCGGTCACCCCCTAGTGTTTCTTTTGCTTCAAATTTTCTTTCTAGATCTGCTAATTTTCCGACTTCTACAATCAACCCATTTTTTACTGCAATAGCACCATCTCTAATAATGTCTCGCGTCTCATTCATGGTCACGACGTACCAGGCCTTTATTAAAGTGTCTACCTGCTCTTTCATTCCTGCTCCTTAATAATCAGACGGTTTTGTTGCTACATATAAAAACTGAAACCCAATTGGCTCAATTAAACGAACAGAGTCAAATCCTGATTCCCTCAACCAAGTAGTTGCCTGTTCATTAGTAATGGGAAAACCTTTCATGGTGCTTGTCATCATTGTCATTCCCATTAAAACACCGTGTGGATTGAACTTTCTTTCCATATCAATGAAATAGTCAGCTAACAGCAGCCTTCCTCCAGGTTTTAATGATGAAAAGGCACACTCTATAAGACTCTTTGCCCCATCTTCACCCTCTGTTCGGCATACATGGCCTAAGACCACCAGATCATATGTGTCTATCTCAAACTCAAGTTCATGGAAATCACCTGGACGAAACTCACAACGGTCTATCACTTTATGCTCTTTTGTTTTATTCTTAGCTACTTCTAGAACTTGTGAAAAATCATTAATTACTGCTGTTGCCTCAGGACACGCTTTTAAGATCGCTATAGACCAAGGTGCACCCCCTGCTCCCAAGTCAAGAACATGGGGGTCCGTGAGATTGCTATAACGAATTTTCAAATCTGAGCGAGTTGCTGCTCTAAACATTGTCGTGAAAGTACCCTCAACAAGAGGCACATAAAAAGAAGCCGGATCATCATCTATAGGGGTACTGGGGCTTCCATTACGTATTGTTTCAGCCAAAGATATCCAATTGTTATGAGGNCCAGGAGCTACTGGAATCAAATTTGCCATCGATGCTGGACCGTCACTTGTTAAATACCTTTTGGCTGTGTCATTCAATTCGTAAACATTCACAAATTGATCTAAAAGTCCAAGCGCTACCAAGGAATCAAGTAAAGATTGGAGGTGAGGTTGAGAGNCTTTAAGTTTCTTCGACAGAACTTCAACTTTAACTGGCCCTGTTGATTCAAGAGTGTCGAAAACATCTAACTCTATTGCAGCAAGTAAAATATANTAAGAACCCAGTCCCTCTATNACACTCCAAACAGGTGCTGCAGGCGGTGGTTTGTAATCCGTCCAAGGGCGACCTTTATGCGCCATCGTATGCGTTTTTTTTAATTCAGGATATGGAGCGTCGACAGCCATGATTCAAGGATTCAGAACAATTTTTCCGAAGAAGTCACCGCTCAACATTTTTTCTTGAGCTTCACCAGCATTCTCTAAAGGAAAAATAGAGTCAATTTCCANCTTATATTCACCTGAGCAAAACTCTTTCCAAGTAGGAGAAAATTCACCCGGTTCATAAGGGTCTGAGCCGTGGATTGTGATCCCNGAATGGAATACATAGCCAAGCGAAGGAATAACGGCCTCATCTCCTGATGCATTTCCACAGTTGACCAAGCGACCATGAACTCCTAGAGCAAAAAGAGAGGCTCCAAAAAGAGCTGTGCCCACACAGTCCATCACCATGTTTACGCCCGCTCCATTTGTTAATTCACGTGCCCATCCTGCGACATCACCCTCTCTATTATTCATAGCATGAGTGGCTCCTAGGGCCACTGCTTTTTCGCACTTACTTTCAGAGCCTGCAGTAGCAAGAACTGTTGCTCCAGAATTCTTTGCAAGTTGTATGGCTGCTACACCGACGCCTGACCCTGCGGCATGGATAATTACTGTTTCCCCTTCTTGAAGATTCCCAACTTTGAAAAGAGCATGCGCTGCTGTCAAATAACAAGTAGGGAAAGTGGCCGCATCATTGAAGTCCATATCATCTGGCATCAGATATACGTGTGTTGCTGGAACAAGACATTTTTCTGCATAGCCACCATCGGCATTCGCCCCGATAATTCCCAACTCACCAAAAAGATCTCCTCTTCCCGCATGAGAAGAACTCTCTGAAACACCAGCAAGAGAGGGGTCAACAACTACACGGTCTCCAACCTTTACATCCGAAACTTCTTNACCAATTTCAGAAACTGTTCCGGCGACATCCATACCTGCAATGTGTGGATATGAAAATCCCGGCATTTGAAACCAACCATTGCGCTGCAAGACATCGAGTCGGTTTAATGAAGTCGCTGCAACATCTACAACCACATCGTCTGGGCCTGGTGAAGGGTCAGGCACATCTTGATATTTTAAAACCTCAACACCTCCAGGTTCAGTATAAAAAACTGCTTTCATTTTTTACCTCCTGACTTGTCTGTCATTTCAAACCCCTAACGAATGGTTTAGCTAAAGACCCTGGAGGTCTGACCTTATGGGCAAAAACCGCCATCGCGACGATTGTCACCAAGAAAGGGAGAGAGCTCATTAGTTCATTATTCAACTCGTACCCTAAGCCTGGAAGAGTCAACCGAAAAGACAGTACGGATCCAAAAAGTAAACAACCAAAAATCGTTCCTCTAAGAGTCCATCCACCGAAGATAACTGCAACA
Source organism: Acidimicrobiaceae bacterium (assembly GCA_002716285.1). Taxonomy (GTDB): domain Bacteria; phylum Actinomycetota; class Acidimicrobiia; order Acidimicrobiales; family MedAcidi-G1; genus MedAcidi-G1. Next base: position 4,482 of record PBAM01000027.1, on the reverse strand, counting down.
AGTGCGATAAATCCACGACCCGCAACTATTCCGTCATCGAATCTTCCAACTTGACCCAAAAGGAGGTATGCACCACCCATCCCGGAACATATTCCNGCAAAATAAATCGATTCTCTTCGCCTTTTGTTTACATCAATACCACTGACATCAGCNGCCTGAGGATTCTCACCGACTGCTCTGACCTCTAAACCCCAGCGAGTCCTGTAAACCAACCACCATGCAAAAGGGACGAGCAAATACAGAAGCAAAAATGGCCAAGCTTGTCCGAATAGAGCCTTGCCAATAAGAGGAATATCGCTTAATAGAGGGATTTCTAACTTCGATGCTACACGTGACGAAGGTTTCCATTGGGCATAAAGGAAACTTGTAACTCCCAAAAACAGAATATTCAAAGTAAGTCCCACTACAAACTGGTCAGCGGTTAAACGATGACTCATTTGTGCCTGTACAAATGAGACAATTAAACCCGCTCCCATTCCAAGTAAAATCCCGACCACCACGCTCCCTGTCCAGTCATAGCCCATTGCACCTGCGAATGCTCCTGCAAGAATCATTGCTTCAACAGAAATATTTAATGTGCCGGATCTCTCTGCAACCCACTCGCCCACTGCAGCAAAAATCAGTACAGCTGCAAAACGCGTTGCTGCCGTGTAAGCAGACTCCGTAGACATGACGTCCCAAATAGCTTCCAAAAAGCCCATATCTAAGTCCTACTCTCTACTTGGGCTAGTTGCCTTCGCCGGTCTCTTATAAATAAGACAGCGGGTGGGACTAAAAGAGCCAAAACCAGGAGTCCTTGGACTACATCTGTAACCCTTCGCTCAACCCCAGTGGCAGCTAGAAAACTTGATCCTGTCCTCAATGCTGCAAAAACAAGTGCTACAGGAACAACTGCTAGCACTTTTTCACGCGCAACTAAGGCAACCAAAAGACCGGTCCAACCCAAATTTACGGTAAATCCTGGAACCAGGCGAAATTTTGCAAAGTCTCCACTGGCAAGCATCAACGCGCCGGCAAGACCTGCAAAACCACCCGATGCGCACATAGCAGCGAAGCCTTGTCTCACCTCACTAATCCCAAACCTTCTGCCAACTTTTTGATTTTGCCCCACAACATCAAGCCTGAATCCGACAATAGTTTGTGACAAAAGCCAAAAAGTAAAAGCAATCAAAAGCAAGGAAATGATGACACTAATTGAAAAATTATTTCCGAAAATATCTATTCTTGGAAGTCGAGAATCCGGGTCAAGTTGTTGGCTGACTTGTGTCCTATTTCCTACTGCAGCATCTGGGTCCAGCAAAAGCCAAGTGTTTTTCAATCCGTAGCCAACAAAATTTGCTGCCACTGTTACCAATAGAAGAGTGGTCAAAACCTCAGGAACATTACGCCAATACCTTAAAGCTCCTGCTAAACCCGACCAAAAAGCTCCACCGACAAAACCCGAAATAATAACAATAAAAATAACTAAAGGTCCAGGACCAGGAACATGCGCACCTATATAAGCTGCAAATGCTGCTCCTACAAGCATTTGTCCTTCTTGACCAATGTTTATCAATCCGACTTTGGTGCTTATTATCGTTCCAATTGCAACCATCGCCATCGGCACTGCTGAACCAAGAGTTCTGCCCCACCTTCCTGGCTTTCTGAAACTGCCATCTAAAAGTGCATTCCAAACGTCAGACCAGTTTGCTCCTACAGCCTCAACAATTAACGCTGACAATAACAGTGCACCTAAAGCACTAAAAGCATACAGGAGGAATATCTCACCCTTTCTCTTAGCTGAAGAGGATGGACTCAGCTTTAAAGACAATTTTTTAAACCTCTCCCCTGCCCATTAACAAACCCAAACTTTCTCGATTGGCATCTTCCCGATTCATTGAAGCAGCCAATTTACCTCTGAAAATAACTCCAATACGATCAGCCAGTGAGAAGATTTCATCTAGCTCACTGGATATCAACAAAACTCCCACTCCAGATTTTGCTAAATCTTGCAACTGCCCTGTCATATACTCAATAGCACCTACATCTAATCCTCTGGTGGGCTGTGAGGCAATCAAAACTATAGGTTTGTCGCTTGTTTCTCTTGCGAGTACAACTCTTTGTTGATTACCGCCAGACAGGGACCAAAGAAGAGCCTCCGGTCCCGTGCAGTTTATTTCAAATTTCTCAATTAACTCTCTAGCCCTTTTATCTCTTCTTGACTTGTTTAATAAGCCATGCTTGTAACCTTCTTCTAAATTAGAAAAAAGTAAATTTTCTGCTACTGACATTCCTAATACCACTCCTGAGTCATGCCTATCTTCAGGTATNACTGCAACACCATTTTCAGCCAGGCGCCCAAAATTATTGTGAGAGACTTCTTTTGCTTGGAGAAAAACGCTTCCTGATAAAACTGTTCTCAAGCCTGATAAAACTTCGACTAATGCACTTTGACCATTTCCTTCTACACCTGCAAGGCCAAATATTTCCCCAGCCTTTACCCCTAGACTGAAACCATCTAATTCTCGGACGCCTGAGCTTGACGATGTAACAACATTGCTTAGTTCTAGAACAAATTTCTTTTCACTACCTTCAACATTTTCTTCGGAAGGACCTGAAGAAACTTTCGACGAATCTTTTCTTGACTGTTTTACTTCCTTAAAACCAACGTCGACATCACGTCCGACCATTCCGCGAGCCAACGAGTGAGCATCTGTGTCCTTTGTCCAACATCTTTCTATAACGGCTCCATTGCGCATAATGGTTATCCGGTCAGTAGCTTGCAGAACTTCTGATAATCTATGACTAACTAAAGCCACAGCACGATTCTCTTCCTCTACAACTCTTCTTAAAGAGGCAAACCACTGCTCTGACTCTTCCGGCGTCAGTACCGAGGTGGGTTCATCAAGGATCAGAACACTAGGATCTTTGCGCAAACACTTGAGAAGTTCAACTCGTTGCCGCATACCGACCGGTAAATCCTCTACACGGTCATCTGGATTAACATCAAGTCCATACTGTTCACTCAACTCTGCAACCCGAACTCGAATTTCACTTCTGTCAAGCTTGCTATTGTCACCTAGTGCAACATTTTCCCAGACAGTAAGAGCTTCTACAAGACTAAAATGCTGATGAACCATCCCTATACCGAGTCCAGCTGCATCTAGTGGATCGCGTATTACTACAGGTTCACCATTGATTGCGATTGAGCCTCCATCAGGTAAAACCAGACCAATCAGCATTTTCATGAGAGTTGATTTTCCGGCTCCGTTTTCTCCAAGTATCCCATGTATTTCACCCCGAAAGAGTTCAATATCTACTTCGTCACAAGCCTTAACATAACCATATGTTTTAGAAAGTTTTTTTGCTGTAACAGCCGGCGGGGGCCCCGTATAAACGGAGCCCCCGCCGATTGAACTATTCATTAGTTCATTCAAGAATCAGCCACCTCCGTAAGCTTGACCTTTGATTGCGCCAAAGTCACCTGCATACATGCCAGTTGCGACATCTGCATACATGCTATCCATTGCCGCCTGCTGAGAATCTGTTGCGTTACAAATCACTGCTCCTGGCTCTGGATCAATACCGACCTTGAATACCTTTGTCTGCCCTTCTTCAACTTCACCACTAAATATAAGTGGGAAAATAGCAGCCACATAGTCGCCGCCATCAAACCTGACAGCAACATCCCATGTAAGGTCACCTGGGCGAGTGCAAACATCTGAAGCACCGGCACTTAATACTGGTACACCACTTTCGTTTGAAAGTTGTACGACAGCTTCATGAGCCCCACCGAGATAAGGCAAAATTACTCCAGCTCCATCAGCTACAACATTGTTGAAAGCTTCTGAAGCATTTGGAACATTGTCGAAGTCATATGGCCAATCTCCAGTAGGCACATAAGTAACTGAGTTGTCTGCGCTTACAGCTTTTATTCCCATTTCGAAAGACAGTTGGAACTCTTTTTCAAAGTTCAGATCGCAACAGCCAATCATTGCCGCTGTTGAACTGTCCGTATCTTCCAAAAGTAAGCCAGCTGCGTATCCCGCAGTGAACCCAACTTCAGATCCATCATCGAGACTTTGAGCTAAACCAGGCATTTCTGGGAAGCCAGCACCACAGTTGCAATACCAGAATATATCTGGATACTCCTCAGTTAAATCTGTTAGAGGTTCAGCAATCTCACTAGCACCAACAATAATTATATCGACGCCTTGATCCGCGAGATTTGTTAGTTCGATAGCAGAATCTGCAGGTTTGATCTCATCAATAACTATTGGTGAATTGAAGCCATTTTCTTCAGAAAGAAGTATGGCCGCATCCACAACGGCCTGATAGTAAGCACCATCATCTGCAGGTCCTGCTGCAGCTACACCAATTGTTATACTTCCATCGCCATTTGCGTCAAAAACATCAAAATCAACTGCACTGCTTCCGCCTGATGCTGCTGCAATAGCTCCTGCTGTTGCAGATCCACCTGGTGCGTATGTGAATACGACATTG
>PBAM01000026.1 GCA_002716285.1 Acidimicrobiaceae bacterium | reverse complement strand
CAGCTATGGCAGTTGTAAAAGTTCTTGTCGGCAATTGGAGAGACAGGAACTTATTAAATTTTCGTTTAGTCCCCGCATTTTGTATTTGGACAATAACTTACTGGATTGTTCAATCTGTCGGAATACTTATTGCTGATCATGAAGCAGGTTTTAAAATAGTTCATGCTTGTATAGCAGTCGTTTTTATTTTGCTTGCATTGATAGTTAATCGACTGAAAACCATAGTGTCTAATATTTAGCATTTTTAGTTGAAAAAAATGTACTCGACGTTCAACCTAGGTAACCTTCGTCAGTATGGGTCAGCCGATAAATGTAGTCTTTACACGCTCCTCTAAACCGGAGATTTACCGTTTTGAAGTCAATAGATGTTTGACGGGAATGGATCATGAAAGATTTCAAGTTGGTGATGAAATAATTGGTGACACGCCATCAGATGAGTTGGCAAGGAGATTGTTTTCTTTAGAGGGAGTTGTTGGGATTCATCTAAATTCCAACATGATTACCGTGAAGTCGGATGGTTCAGAACTTTCAACAGAAAGGTTAATTGAAACAATCTCAGATTTGCATATTTATTATGGTGATGGAATAGAAGTAGCAAATGGCGATGAGAAAGTCGACTTAGACACCTAAAGTATGGCCGGTGAACTAGATCTAGTTGAACCTTCGACGGTGGGGCTAAATCATGAGCGTTTAAAACGGGTAGCTGATTACGCAAAAAGCTATGTGGATAATGATTTCATGGTCGGAACTGATGTTTTGGTATCGCGTCATGGGAAAGTTGCTTTAAGAGAAAGCTTCGGATTTGCTGATAGAGAAGCGCAACGGAGTGTAGGTCCTGACACGATATGGCGGATTTTCTCGATGACGAAACCAATTGTTTCTGTTGCGGTAATGCAATTGGTTGAAGAAGGTAAATTGCGTTTACAAGATCCTCTTAGTGATTTTGTGCCCGCTTTTGAAAAAACTGAAGTTTTTTCTGGAGGAACAGCTGACAAACCCGAAACCGTACCTGTCGAAAGACCGATAAATATTGTAGACCTTTTGACACACACTTCTGGTCTTTCTTATTGGTTTACCAACCAGCATCCTGTTGATGCAATGTACAGGAAAGCAGAATTGGACAAAGCTCGTGAAAAACTCAGTTTGGAGGAACTTACTAACTTCCTCGCTGAGTTTCCCCTAAGGCATCAACCAGGAACCAGATGGTCTTATTCCATGGCGACTGATGTGCTAGGCAGAGTAATAGAGGTGATTGAGGAGCGCTCTCTTTTCGAAACTTTGGCAGAAAGGGTATTGGACCCTTTGGGGATGACAGATACATCATTTCAGATATCTGATAAAAAAATTGAACGTTTAGCTGCTTGCTACACGCCAGAAGAAGGAACACTTTCTCCGTTACTTTTGGAGAAGCCTGAAGAGAGCAGTTACCGTTCGTCAAGGTTGCAAAGTGGTGGTGGAGGTTTACTCTCAACCATGCATGATTACCACCGATTCTGCAAAATGTTGATTAATGGGGGAGAGCTAGAAGGGAGTCGTATTCTAGATTCACGTACGGTAAAAAAAATGATGGAAAATCATTTGCCCGGCAAAGCAGATATGACAGACGCTGGCGATCCACTTTATTACAAGGGTTTCTTTGACGGTGTGGGTTTCGGACTGGGTTTTGCTGTAGTTCAAGATCCTGTTAAAGGAGGAATTCAAGCTATAGAAGGAGAGGCATCTTGGGGAGGAATGGCCAGTACTGTTTTCTGGGTGGATCCCACTGAAGAAATAAGTTGTATTTTTCTGACCCAGTTAGTTCCTTCAGGGACACATATAAAGTTGCGCTGGGATCTTCGTGCTTTGGTGAATCAATCGATTGAGGAATGACAAATAAAAGTGAAAGAAAAAGAATCATCAGATAAGGAAGTACAAGGTTCCACTATAGGGGTTGGGCCACATCCCGAACCTTGGCCTGAAGATGACCATTTCGATCCTGAACTACTAGCCCAAGGGGACAAGCGAAATGTGATTGACAGCTACCGCTATTGGAGCGTAGAGGCGATAAGCAAAGATTTGGACACTCGACGGCACTCTTTTCATGTTGCTGTTGAGAACTGGGATCATGATTTAAATATTGGAACTGTAGTAAGAAATGCCAATGCATTCCTAGCGGCGGGAGTACACATTATCGGACGACGACGTTGGAATAGACGTGGAGCAATGGTGACCGACCGGTACCAGCATGTTACTTATCATCCGAAAATTGAAGACATGCTAACTTGGGCTAACTCACAAGCGATTCCACTCATAGGGGTAGACAATCTTCCAGGATCAGTTCCCTTGGAGACTGTTTCTTTGCCGAAAGAATGTGTATTGGTGTTCGGCCAAGAAGGTCCAGGTCTTTCATTAACGACACAAAATGCATGCGCTATGGTTTGTTCAATTTCTCAATACGGTTCAACCAGGTCTATTAATGCAGGCGTTGCATCAGGCATAGCCATGCACACATGGATACGCCAACATGCAGAAATAAACTAAAAATGGCTGTTAAGGAAAGTATTTACTTGTCGTGATGGAGTCCACGGAAGTTATTCGAGAGATTGACAGCGAGATCTCGCTGGATGAAGGGGACCACGATCGCTTTTCTCACTATGCGAGAAAGGCAGACATAGTAGAGTCAGCCGTCACCGGAAAACCAATAGTTGCTTTATGTGGAAAGGTTTGGGTCCCAGATAGAAACCCAGATCGTTTCCCACTCTGTCCTAGATGTAAAGACTTGTATGAACAAAAAAAATCTAAAGAGAACAAGTAATTTCAAAACTTAATATTCAAATAGGACATTCCATACCTAACAGTTGGGTCTAGAGTCAAAGCATGAGTGTTTTAATTACAGGAAGTAATACCGGTTTCGGAAAATTAGCTGCTATTTCTCTGGCTAAAGCTGGGAAAAAAGTGATTGCTACCATGCGAGATCTAAGTAAAGGCGATGATATTCAAAGAATTTCTGAGGAAGAAGAACTCCCAATAGAGATTCGCCAGTTAGATGTATGCGATCCAGACATGGTTGCAGACTGTCTGTCAGATGCCAATGAAATAGAGGCGATTGTAAACAATGCAGGATTCGAAGTTCAGTCAGCAGTTGAACAATTAGAAGATGAGTTGATGTGGAAGCAGCTTGATACGAACCTGTTGGGACCATTAAGACTAATTAGAACTGTTTTACCAGTGTGGAGTCAAAGAGGCAGCGGGGTGATAGTGAACGTCAGTAGTATCGCAGGTCGTTCTGCACCCCCCTATAGCGGTTCTTATGCAGCCTCTAAACACGCGCTTGAAGCTCTTAGTGAATCCTTGCATTTTGAAGTTTCACATTTGGGTATTCGAGTGCATGTAATAGAACCAGGTAGATTTTCAACAGATTTNTTTGAGAATATTGTTAGACCAGATTCATGGGAAGGGTCACAACACCAAGAGCGTGCTATGGCTTTTCGTGAAGCTTTATTGAAACTTGACAGCATCAGTGATGGCGACACTGAAGGGAGTAGTGGTTCACCTGACCCTCAAGACGTGGCTGATGCAATTGTTAGAGCGGTCACTGATCCAAACATGCCATTTAGAACACTTGTTGGTAAGGATGCTGAGTTAATTGATGCTACTAAAACCTCGATGAGCTTCGAAGATTTTGAAACNACNATGAGAACCGCTTTAGATTGGCATGAATAAGGATATATTTTCGACTCTTTGATTTGCTTTTTGATTTGAGAAAAATATAGTTGAAACAGGTTTGGGTTTTTCCAAACTTAAGAAAACACATAGGAAGTTTCTTTGCAGAAATTCTGACCTCTTCTTTCCTAATCAAAGAAAAGGAGAATATGTGAAAGTTNTACGTCTTATTTCAANCGTGTTAGTTGCATTTGCAGTTTTAGCAACTGCCTGCGGTAGCGACTCTGATTCAGGTTCATCAGGATCGTCTTCTTCAAGTAGCCAAGGGACAGAGGGTTGCAAAGATTCTGCAGTAACTCCCATAGGAGATCGTAGTCCGGGTCGTGATGTTGCACGTTGTGAACCGGGATACCCTAAACCTCAACCTTTGGCTGAGAAAACAAAGGTATCGGTAGTTACAAAATGGAAAGCAGAGTTTGTTTCTCCAATTCTGACTGGNATTGAATTCGGAGAGTTTGCNGCAGAAAATCTTGAAATCGAATTTGTTGAGNTNGGTTTCAGCGATTCNATAGCNCAGTTGGATAGTTGTGATTTAGATTTTGGTGTGGCTGGTACTGAGGCTGCTTTACATAACGCTATTAATAATGGTGTTGATATAAAAATGATCCTCGGGAACTACTACCCACCAGATGCTGGCGATCTTTCAGTCGATCAAACAGGGTTATGGGCAAGAAGAGATGCGTTTTCTGATCCGGATAACCCGAACATCGGAGACCTTAAGGGGCAAAAGATTGCATCCGCAGTTGGGCTTGGCAGTGTAATTTCTTATCCAATAGGTGCTGCTTTAAAGCCTTCAGGCGTAAGTCTTCTAGATATGACTGTCGAGAAGATCGGATCATCTGACATGGTTCTAGCTTTAGAAAATAATGCAGTTCAGGCAGCATGGCTGCTTGACCCGCACTGGGTTGCTGCAGCCAGTAATCCTGACCTTGTATTAGTTGCTACTCAAACTCCTGGTGAAGCATTGGGTGGAATTTATGTGGGACCATGCCTGCGAGATTCTAAACGCGATCGAGATGTCGGTCTTGCTTTTGCAAGGGCTTATATAAGAAGTATCAATACTTATCTTGATGGTCTTTACCAGAGTAATCCTGATGTGGTTGCAGCATTAGTCAATCAGTCTGGTTATCCAGAAGGAGCATTTACTGCTACTGGGGAACTTGTTTTCGATTGGGAAATGAAGGAAGGCACCTCACGTGACGCCCAGAGTTTCTATATTGAATTTGATTCTGTTGATTATTCAGAACCCATTTCTGAGGATCGTGTTTATGATCGATCTTTATATCTTGATGCTGTTGGGAAAGGCTGAATAGGTAAATACCGGTGGTTGGGTAGGTCCCAATCACCGGTATTTAATTCCTGACGATAGCAATTAGAGAAATTGTTAATAGGTTATTTAACTTGAGAAAACGTTCATGCAAGATTGAGGCTATAGAGGTCGAAAAAGTTTTTTCGGCGGACTCTGAAGACGAGGTACATGCACTAGGTCCATTGGATCTTCAAGTTCAGGATGGCGAGTTTGTATGCCTTGTGGGTCCATCGGGATGCGGTAAGTCGACTTTTTTGAGAATTGTTGCTGGTTTATTAAATCCAACAACTGGGCGTGTAGATATAGGAATTAATCCAGAAAACCCAACGCCAATTTCAATGGTTTTTCAAGACTATGGAATTTATCCTTGGAAAACTGTAGAAGGAAATATCCGCTTTGGTTTGGAAATTTCCGGCATCTCTAAATCTAGAACAAAAGAAGTTGCTGGTCACTGGTTGGAGCGCATGGATTTAACGGCTTTTGCTGGTTCATATCCAGATACTCTTTCAGGTGGAATGCGTCAGCGTGTCGCTATAGCAAGAGCTTTGGCGGTTGAACCCGAAATTTTACTTATGGATGAGCCGTTTGCTGCCTTAGACGCTCAGCTACGGCAATTATTGCAAGATGAGCTGTTGGCTATTTGGCAAAAAGAGCAAAGAACGGTTTTATTTGTCACACACAGTTTGGAAGAAGCAATTGTTCTTGGCGACAGAGTGATAGTCATGAGCTCTAGGCCAGGGAAAATAGTACTTGATCAGAAAGTACCATTTGAGCGACCGCGTTCGCCCGAGCTTAGAGCGCAGAGTGATTTCAATGAGTTTAAAAATGAACTTTGGCTTTGTCTTAAGGGTGAAGTTGAACATTATTTGGAACGGGTTAACTCTGTTGAGGGCAAAATCGGGAGTAATGATGAAGGGTGAGGCTCAAACAGGTCGTGATTTGTTAAGCAGGGTGCCAACTTTGGCTGATACAAGTCCCAGAAAGTACAACAAGCGTCGACGGTTGATTGAGACTTTTCTTGCAGTTGGGGTTCCTGGATCGCTCATTGCACTTTGGCAGTTGGGTTTTCATTATGAATGGATTGATAATCGTTTCTACGCATCGCCTTGGGAAATAGTTTCTTCTAAGAAACTAAGAGAAGCAGAACTTTGGTCTGAGATATGGACAAGTGTCCAAAGGATGCTTAAAGGGTTTTTTGCAGGGTCGTTGTTGGGTGTTTTGTTAGGTGTTTTGATGGGAGTTTCACGATTGCTTAGGGCGGCACTTGACTCATTGTTGACCGCTTTATACACAGTTCCGAAATTAGCTTTAATTCCAGTTTTTGTAACTTTGTTTGGTTTCGGAGATTTACCAAGAATAGCTTTAATAGCTGTAACAGTTTTTTTCTTTGTATGGATTTCGACTATGTCAGCCATTATGGGAGTTGAGGATGGCTACAGAGAAGCTGCGTTAAGTTTTGGAGCTAATAAATGGCAGATATTTAGACACGTTCTATTTCCAGGTGCGCTACCGCAAATTTTTGTAGGTTTGAGAATAGCTGCAGGCGTGGCTGTATTGATGCTCATAGGAGTTGAACTCGTCCTAGCTAGTGACGGGCTTGGTGCCCTAATAGAGAAAGGCAGGACACTGTTTCTGCCAGAGTTAACATATGTGGGCATAGCTATTTCTGCTTTATTAGGACTCACTTTCACTTATTTGGTAAGGATTTTGGGGCGTGTGTTGGTGCCATGGGCACCAGAGGATCAGACACCAAATCAAAATTAGGTATTAAGTCCTGAGGCTAAAATGCTTCTTTTCTTTAGAGTGGGGAAGTGAACTTAAGTAAAATTTTACTGTGTGTTCTCGCGTTTTTTTATATTGTTGCATGCGGAGATGAAGATAACACGGTTAAAAAAAATCATTCAACCACAACAGTTTCACCCATGAACCATAGCGAACATGAACATGGTGGCGTTGTTGATGTCATTGATTTGAGCTCAGTTGCGGATCCTCCTGCAGTGTTAGTTGCAGCAACTCCTGACGGTAAAGGTGGAGTGATGCTTGCAATTGAATTGGAAAATTTTGAGTTGGTCCCGTTAGAAGCAAATAAAGGGAATCAACCAAGGCAAGGACATTTACACGTTCAACTAGATGGTATGACCGTGGCGATGATATCTGAAAACCATTACCACTTAAGTAATTTAGTTAACGGGCACCATGAAATAGCAGTTTCGCTTTCAGCCATAGACCATCGGAACTATTATCTTGATGGAAAACCTATTTCCGACTCAGTCATGGTCATGATTGAAGGAGGGGAAGAAGCTAGTGGTCCCGATATTTCTTTTGAAGTAGAGATAGTGGAAGGGAAGGTCAAAGGTGGGCTTTCCCGTTTTGAAGTGTCGAAGGGTGATTCGGTGGAGGTGATTGTTCATAGTGACCAAATTGATGAAGTTCACTTGCATGTCTATGACAAGATGAAGAAAGTCGAACCAGGTGTCCCCGCAGTCATAAGGCTGGATGCAACAATTCCTGGAATTTTTGAAGCTGAATTACATTCTGCTGGTTTCAGAATATTCGAACTTCAAGTTTCATGACCTCACTGTTAATATTTGCCCATGGAGTGGGAGGTCGTATAGATCTACCCTTGTCAAAATGGCAAGTAGCTTGGGCTGGAGTAGTGGCGTTAGTTTTTTCTTTTGCAGCGCTTGGATATTTCTGGCACAGGCCTTTACTGAAAAAACTTTCGATTGGGCATCCGATATTCAATGCTCTTAATCGATCCAATTTATTTAAAATAGTTTTTCGCTGTATTTCTTTGTTACTGTTTTCAGTTGTCGTAATTGCAGGTTTTATCGGCCAAGACAACACTGTTGCCAACTTGGCGCCAGTAACAGTGTTTGTAGTTTTTTGGATTGGAATGACATGCGCGTCTGTTCTTTTTGGCCATATTTGGAAAGAAATAAGCCCATGGGAAACACTTGGGAAATTAGTAGACCGAATTAGAAAAGAGCATGACGAGTCTGTTCCAAGATGGTTGACTTCTGGATGGATAGCTCTTGCTCCAATAAGTATTTTTCATTGGTTTGAGCTGGCTTACCATGATGGGGCCAGTCCAAGGATCCTTGGGTGGTGGATATTAATATACACCCTTGGCTTAATGGGGATCACATGGAAATGGGGTTGGGAGCAGGCAAGAAAAGCCGAAGGGTTCGGTGTCCTTTTCGGTGCTCTAGCTGAACTTTCTCCATTTCGGGTAAAAGAAACTGAAGCACATAACTCTAGAAAAGTTTTTATACGAGCTCCTTTTGTAGGAGTTTCAAATTATGAAACCTCCCCAGCGCAACTTGCAATAGTGCTAGCTGCTTTGGGAGGCACTGCCTTTGATGGTTTCTCAAGGACTCGTTTTTGGGGTGAGATCATCTTTGGACGCGGCAAATGGGAACTCACATTTTTTAACACAATCGGACTCATTTGGATAGTTGCAGTAGTGGGGGTTGCATATCATCTCGCTGGCAAGTTAGGTAGNCGAANAACAGGAGACTCTAGATTCTCGGAAAGATTCGGGGCTTCCTTAGTGCCAATACTTTTTGGTTANGACTTAGCTCATTATTTTTCCTTGCTTGTATTGGAAGGNCANGCATTCAAGGTTCTTATTTCNGATCCATTTGGNAAAGGTTGGGATATTTTTGGAACAGCCACNGATCCAATCAACTGGACATTAATTTCCTCAGGAGCAATTGGGTGGGTCCAAGTGCTTTCAATCGTNGGAGGTCATTTAGTCGGAGTGTTGGTTTCACACGANAGAGGANTTGAGAAATTCGAACTGAAGAAAGCAATGCGTAGCCAGTATCCGATGTTGGCAGTGATGGTTCTTTATACGTTGTTTGGTCTGGTCCTAATGACGGGGTAGTTATTTTGTATCCATTTAGAAATAATTTAATTAGCACGCTAATGTATTCAACAATCAGGAGGGGTTGTGACCGAACGCGAAGAGATGGATTGGGATCTTTACGGAAAAGCAGTTAGAGAGCTGGCCCAAACAATCGCAGATGATGACTACCAACCAGATATTATTCTGGCGATTGTTCGTGGTGGGATGCTCGTAGCAGGTTCACTTGGTTATGCATTAGCAGTAAAAAATCTTTATGTAATGAATGTCGAATATTACACAGGGGTCGACGAACACCTGGACCTCCCAGTAGTACTTCCGCCATATGTTGATTGGGTAGATTTGGGCAAGGCAAAGGTTCTCATAGTCGATGATGTTGCTGACACTGGAAACACTCTTGCTTTAGTGCATAAACATGCCCTGGAAAAGGTTGCCGAGGTCAAATCTGCCGTTCTCTACCAAAAACCCCATTCAATTGTTGACTGTGAATATGTTTGGAAACACACCGATAAATGGGTCAATTTTCCGTGGTCTACAGAACCTCCAGTTGTTGACATAGGTCAAGCTGGCCACGGAGTTCTCGACGCTTGACGGGTTAAGCGTGAAAAGGTGCCCGATTTTCAGACCAGTTAACCATTTCTTCTAATTGAGAACTTACAGCCAGGATTATGTCTTCTCTCCCGTAAGCGCCAACAAGTTGAATGCCAACAGGTAGCCCATTGGAACTCCCAATTGGCAGAGAGATAGCGGGTTGACCAGTTGTATTGAACGGCGAAGTGAATACAGAGTAAGGAACTGACTCTATTGAGGCTCGTATGGGGTCTTCCTCTGTCGGAGCTAATAGACCAATAAGAGGTGGAGGTTGGGCAGTCGTGGGTGTCAAAAGCAGATCAAACCCACTCGACCACCAACCTGCTAATTCTCTACGAAGATTTGCCATTACACCTTGAGCCTTAACAAAATTTATAGCCGACTGTTCTTTTCCTCGTTGGGCCAGAAACCACGTACCGGGTTCGACATCATCTTCGACTAGTTCACGCCCCAAACGTTTAGACAGGTAAGCAAAATTTGCTGCGATGTTTACAGACCAGTTAGTTCCAAACGCCCAACCTAACTCACTGACTCTTTCTGTGTCATTTAGAGCTTCGGGAGATGTTTCTTCAACATGATGCCCTAAATCCGATAGGAGAGATGCAGCATTGTGTACAGCTTGGATGCAATCCGGATTTACCTCTACGCGCGGATCAGAAACTTTAATTCCAATTTTTAGTGGCTTTAAATTATGAAAATTTTCGTTGAAATATGGTCGTCCAAATTCAGGAGCGAAAACCCCGTCACCTGGGAAATTTATAGCGGTGGCATCAAGAATTGCTGAGGTGTCTCGAACCGTATGTGAAACGACGTGTTGAATTGAAACTCCCCATTCTTCTTTCTCCGGTCCCATTGGAACCCTTCCTCTAGATGGTTTCAGACCAACTAAGCCACACATTGCAGCAGGAATTCTTATAGAACCTCCACCGTCACTGGCGTTAGCGGCAGGCAGGAAACCTGCTGCGACAGCAGCAGCAGAACCACCGGAGGAGCCACCAGGACCGTAATCAAAATTCCAAGGATTTTTAGTAGGGCCATAAGACAAAGGTTCGGTAGTTGCAACCGCTCCCATCTCAGGTGTGTTAGTTCTGCCGACGATTATGAAACCAGCTTCTTTGTATCGAGTAACAAGATCGCTATCGGCTTTAGCGATGTATCTTGCATCACGCATTCCCTTAACTCCTGCATGATGAGGCTCCCCATTTTCCTCCGCCCATAGATCCTTGATCAACATCGGAACGCCTTTGAAAGGCCCGTCTGGCAGTTCGGACGAGGCTGCTAGTTCCAAAGCTCTTTCAAATTGTCGGTGGATTACTGAATTTAGATCTTTGTCTAAACGCTCTATTCTTTCAATTGTCATTGAAACAGCTTCAACTGGAGAAAGTTCTTTATCCTTAATCATTTTTGCTAGAGAGACTGCGTCTACGCGAGACAGTTCATCGTTGGTATCTTTTTTCGAAGGTGATTCACTCATAGAAAAGAAGCTAGTGCCTAAAAATCAATTAGTCATTTTCGGAACGCTCAAGATAGTTATAAACCGTAAAACGGCTAACTTCTAAAGCTTCTGCAACGCTTTCCACAGATTTTCTCAAATTAAAAGCTCCCCATTCATTGAGTAAAGCGACTGCCTGCTGTTTTTGAATTCTGTCCATATCTTTAACCTTCAAATTCATTTCGATCTCGATAGCAGACAAAAGACGAGTTAAAGCTCCATTTAAATTGTGCCGGCGCACACCACCAACAACTTCACCTTCCCATATGAGAGGTAAGTCTGACTCTGCGATTTCGTCTTTATCTAGAATTTGAATTCCAAGGACGTCCGCTAATGGTAAGAGAGCTTCTAATAAAGGGTGTTTGAATATGTCCACAAGATTAAAGATACAGGCATCAAACGCGTTGACAAAATGTTGAAGTTCCGGCACCCTTAATAGATGGGGGTAATTATCGCTAAGTCAGTTAATGAAGCATGTGCTGTATTGGCAGAAAATCCTGCGACAACAGTACTTGCAGGGGGAACTGACCTTATGGTGCAAGCAAATAGAGGCGCGCAATCATTGGAAAGCGTTTTAGACCTAAGCCGAATCCCTGAATTGAAAAAATGGGCCTTGGAGGGCAGTGAAATCGTTTTAGGGGCAGGTATCTCCTATAAAGATTTGGCAGACCCTCAAATAGCGGCACTTGTTCCTGCTTTAACACAAGCGGCAAGAACTGTGGGTTCTCCACAAATACGCAACGCGGGCACCTTGGGGGGAAACTTAGCCACCGCCTCGCCAGCGGGAGATACAATCCCCGTACTAGTAGCAATGGACGCAGTTCTGCAATTGAAATCCTCAACAGAAAACCGCGAAGTCGAAATCACAGAATTCATAACCGGAGTTAAAACAAATGCTCTAAAACCAGGAGAAATCATTCAATCAATCACAGTGCCCGTATTCCGAGGACCACAGGAATTCTTAAAAGTAGGCACACGAAACGCAATGGTTATCTCAGTCGTTTCACTGGCATTAGTAACTGATTATTTAGGAAGAAAGTTGAGGGTAGGTGTTGGCTCCGTGTCGCCTGTGCCCTTCCGAGCGACAGCAGCAGAAGAATTTATATCACAAGAATTTGATTGGGAAACAAACAGTGCTCTTTCAGAAAAAGTAATAAACAAATTTTCCGAACTGGTAGCTGACTCAACAAAACCCATTGATGACCATCGAGGAACTGCAGATTACAGAAAACATGCAGTAGGAGTTTTAGCTAAAAGAGCCTTGGAGAGAGTTTGCGCGGGTGAGAGGTCATGACTTCTGAAATTTACACACTCACGGTAAATGGAAATGATTGTCAAGTCATTGATGGTCATCCATCCGAGAGTCTTCTATGGGTTTTACGAGAAAGGCTGGAACTTTCCGGATCGAAAAACGCTTGCGAGGAAGGGGAGTGCGGATCTTGCACGGTTCTTCTTGACGGGGAAATCGTTTGCAGCTGCTTAGTTCTTGCTGCTTCTGCTGTTGGTCGCGAGATCACCACAATCGAAGGACTGGGGTCAGGCAAGGAAATCTCAGATGTCCAGAAAGCTTTTGTCGAAGCGGGAGCGGTTCAGTGCGGATTTTGCACACCAGGACTACTAGTTACGATAGATCAACTATTGAATACGAATCCTGACCCAGATGAGTTGGTAGTTAGGGAAGCAATTAGTGGAAATCTTTGCAGGTGTACTGGTTACGGAAGAATCCTCGAAGCTGTTCGGATAGCAAGCAATAACCGAACAGCTCAAAATGAAGAGGAAAAAAGTAAATGAGCCGAGTTCAAACGTCAGATACAGCCATCAAAGGACCTCGGATAGGTGAGAGTGCTCTCCGCCCCGATGGAATCCCAAAAGTTAAAGGAGAATTTGTATTTTCCAATGACTTACGCCATCCAGACATGCTTTGGGGAGGAACTCTTCGCTCCCCACACCCAGCCGCAAGAATAGTTTCAATCAACGTAACGTCTGCTTTAAAAATGACGGGAGTACACGCTGTTATAACTAGCGAAGATCTAGACGGTATGCCTTTGTACGGACTTGAGCATCCCGATCAACCTGTTCTAGCTGATGGACTCGTGAGGTACCAGGGTGAGCCCGTAGCAATAGTTGCAGCTGACCACCCAGAAAATGTAAGGCTAGCTTTGGAAGCAATAGATGTTGAATACGAATTAATTGAACCGCTTTCAGACCCAAACTTGGCTCAAGAAGCTGAAGCAATACATCCGGATGGAAATCTTTTCAGGGAAATAGATCTCACCCACGGAAACAGTCAGGAAGAAGGAGAAATAATTGTTGAAGGAACATATGAAGTTGGGATGCAAGATCAAGCGCCTTTAGGAACAGAATCAGGAATGGCAATTCCATCAGAAGATGGGGGGATTGACCTTTTCGTATCCACCCAATGGCTTCATGCCGACCGTGATCAAGTTGCCGCCTGTTTAAATCTTCCCATCGAAAAAGTAAGACTTACACTGGCAGGTGTCGGAGGAGCATTTGGAGCTAGAGAAGACATAAGTCTTCACATACACCTTTGCCTCTTAGCTATGAAGACAGGTAAACCCATAAAGATGTCATATTCGCGAACCGAAAGCTTCCATGGTCATGTACACCGCCATCCAGCTCAGATGTGGTATCGACATCATGCTAAATCTGACGGAACCCTGACACGAATTGAAGCTCGACTACTTTTAGACGGAGGAGCTTATGCCTCTACAAGCAGCGCTGTGTTAGCTAACGCTACTTGTTTCGCAGCGGGCCCATATCGGGTACCGAGCGTAGAAATTTACGGAGCAGTAGTCAGAACAAATAACCCTCCTTGCGGTGCTATGAGAGGATTTGGATGTGTGCAGGTTTGTTTTGCCCATGAAGCACAGATGGACAAACTAGCTATTGAATTGGGTATGGATCCTGTTGAATTACGTTTAAAGAATGCGCTTAAACCCGGAGATCAAATAATAACCGGACAAACTATTACTGGAACAGCTCCAGTGGCCGAGGTAATAGAGACATGTGCTCAACATCCCATTTCTGTGGGTTCAGCAACACAACAGATGGAACTACCAGGAGGTGCAGGGAGAACTGCAGATCCAAAAAACGTTGTAAGAGGAGAAGCGATTGCAGTTGGATTCAAAAATCTCATGTTTTCAGAGGGGTTCGACGATTTCAGCACGGCATCCTGCCAACTTTTAGATGGAGTTGCAACGATCACATGTGCATGTGCAGAAGTGGGACAGGGTTTTGTGACATTGGCTCAACAAATAGTCAGAGAAATTTTAGGAGTTGAAGAAGTAATTTTGGCACCCGCCTCCACGGCTAACGTAGGTTCGGCAGGATCCACTTCAGCAAGTAGGCAAACTTGGATGTCAGGTGGAGCAGTGAAGAGTGTGTGTGAGCAAGTGCGTATCAGAGTTCTGTCTCGCATTGCAGAATCCCATGACTTAGATGTCGAATCTTTAGTAATAGTAGATGGAGGCATAGCCTCACTATCAAGTGATTTTTCTATCAGCTTAAAAGAAGCCACTGCCGAACCGATAGAAGTAGAAGACACTTATCGACATTTGCCAACTCATCCTTTGAATGAAAATGGCCAAGGGGATGCCCATGTTTCCTTTGCTTTTTCAGCTCATCGAGCGGTAGTGGACGTAGATCAGGAACTTGGATTAGTCAAAGTAGTCGAATTAATAACTTCACAAGATGTAGGAAGAGTTCTAAACCCACTGCAACTTCAAGGCCAACTGGAGGGTGGCGCCGCACAAGGTCTCGGTTTAGCTGTACTTGAGGAAGTCAATGTTGTAGATGGTCGAATTCTTAACCCTTCTTTTACTGACTATTTGCTACCTACTTCTCTAGACATGCCACCATTAGAAATAGCAGCTCTTATAGAACAACCTGAACCTAACGCTCCTTTTGGAGCAAAAGGAGTTGGGGAACCACCAGCTATTTCGTCGACAGCTGCCATCGCTTCAGCAGTTAGAAACGCTACGGGCTTAGATCTGCAAAGAGTTCCGATTAGACCTGCAGATATTGTTTTTCCTGAAAGGAGCGAGAATGGCTGAAAATCTTCGAATAAATGGTGAGCGTCTTCTAGCTCGCATTGAAGAACTTGCTTCTATAGGAGCCATTGATGGGGGTGGTTCTTGTCGTCTTGCTCTCACGGACGAAGATAGAGCAGGCCGTGATCTTGTAGTGACATGGATGAAGGATTTAGGCCTTGATGTAAGTATCGACTCAATTGGAAATGTAGTAGCAGTTAGGCCTGGGAAAATTGACGGTCCGCCAACTATGACAGGAAGTCATATTGACACAGTTAAAACAGGAGGTCGATATGACGGAAATTTAGGTGTGCTTGCAGGTTTAGAGATAATCGAGTCCCTTTCTGAAAACAATATTGAAACCCAGCATCCAGTCGCAGTTGCTTTTTTTACCGATGAAGAAGGTGCGAGATTTGCACCAGACATGCTTGGAAGTCTCGTTTATGTAGGGGGGATGACACTTGAGGAAGCATTAGATATAAAAGGTGTTGATGGTGCCAAAGTAGGAGACGAATTAGATCGCATTGGTTACAGAGGGACCTCTCCATGCCCCGGCCCTTCACCGAGAGCTTTTGTTGAATTGCATATTGAACAAGGTCCTGTTCTAGAAGTAGAAGGTGTAACAATCGGAGCGGTAACAGGAGTGCAGGGTATTTCATGGACAGAACTGACAGTCACAGGTGAATCTAATCATGCTGGAACCACTCCAATGGCGCTTCGCCACGATTCAGGTTTCGCGGCAGCGTCTATTTCTACTTATGTGCGTGAGTTGTCGTTAGAAATGGGAGGAAGTCAAGTGGCCACAGTTGGCAGATTGGAACTCAATCCCAATTTGGTCAATGTGGTTGCAGGATCAGCTATTTTGACTGTTGATCTGAGAAACACGGTCGAAGAACGTTTGTTAGAAGCTGAAAATAAGCTTGCTGGTTTTCTTTCAGAAGTAGGTTCGAGCGAAGGCTTAAAAATTGAAAAAAGACAATTAGCTAGATTTGAACCTGTCGAATTCAATCAAGAAGTGGTAAGCACCGTAGAGAATGTAGCTTCCCGAATGGGACATTCAGTTATGCAACTTCCGTCGGGTGCAGGGCATGATGCCCAGATGATGGCAAGAGTTTGTCCGACAGGGATGGTATTTGTTCCAAGTCATAAAGGTATAAGCCATAATCCTCAGGAACATACAGATCCTGACGACCTTATTGCAGGTTGCAACGTTTTATTCCAGACGGTTCTTGAATTAGATATGACTGATTTTGGAGGTGCAGAGAGTAAATGACACGTGTTTTAAAAATAGGTGCAGCGCAGCTTGGGCCTATACAGAGAGATAACAGCAGAAAAGAAGTAGTTGAACGGCTTATAGCCCATCTCAACCAGGGGGCGGCGGAGTCTTGTGACCTTGTGGTTTTCCCAGAGTTGGCGCTTACGACTTTTTTCCCAAGATGGTGGTCAGAAAATATAGCTGAATTCGACCATTTTTTTGAAACGGAAATGCCTAGTCAGGAAGTTCAACCGTTATTTGATGAAGCAAAAAAATTAGGGATCGGGTTTCATTTAGGCTATGCAGAAATGACATCTGATGGTCACCGTTACAACACCTCAATTCTTGTTTCCAAAAATGGAGACACGCTTGGTAAGTACCGGAAGGTGCACCTCCCAGGCCACGAAGAGAACGAGCCTTGGAGAACTTTTCAACATCTAGAGCGCTATTACTTCGAACCTGGAAATGAATTTAAGGTATTTGGAGCTTTTAATGGAGTTGTAGGTATGGCTATCTGTAATGACAGAAGATGGTCAGAAACGTACAGGGTGCTGGGCTTACAAGGTTGCGAACTCGCACTTATTGGGTACAACACTCCAGTGCATTATCCACCTGATCCTAGTCAGGATGTTTTAGCAGGTTTCCATAACCATTTAGTCATGCAATCAGGTGCATACCAGAATGGGATGTGGGTAGTTGGAGTGGCTAAAGCTGGCAATGAAGAAGGGTGTGACCTTCTAGGAGGGAGTTCGATAATAGCTCCATCTGGAGAAATCGTTGCCCAGTGTTCAACAGTAGAAGATGAATTGGTAGCAGCAGTTGTCGATTTGGATATGTGCGCGAATTACAAGGAAACTCTTTTCGATTTTGATCGCTACAGGCGGCCAGAGGTGTATAAGCCAATCACTTCGCAAGTCGGCGTTGAAATACCTGAAGGAATTGAAGTTGGAGAACAAGACGATGAAAACCTTGAAGGTTAATTGATATGACGACCTTTGAACTTAACGGTGTCAGCGTTGAGACTGAAATTTCGCATCCACACCTTTTAGCGGCGATACGGGATGAGTTCGGTCTTATTTCACCAAAAGATGGTTGTTCTCCGTCGGGTCAGTGTGGTTGTTGCACCGTTTTAGTCGACGGAAAAGCGCGAGTCGCTTGCCAGACGTCAATGGAAAAAATAGAAGACACGAAAATTTTAACTTTAGAAGGTTTTGACCCTGAAGAACGTGAGCTTTTTGCGCAGACCTTCGCGGCACACGGCGCCCTTCAATGTGGGTTTTGCATTCCGGGTATTTTGGTAAGGGTTAAGGCATTAATCAACCGTAAAGGGGATGCACTTACTCGTGAAGAGTCGTCTAGACATCTGGGAGCTCATCTTTGTAGGTGCACAGGTTATACCAAAATTTTAGATGCAGTCGAAGCTCTAGCTGCGGGTGAAACGCCCGTAAAAATCCAAACTGGAGGTGTCGGGACTTCAGGAAGTCGTTATGAAGCTGAGGCTCTAAGTTTAGGAGACAGACCATTTATTGACGATATAAAGCCTAGTGGTTTACTTCATGGGGCCGTCAGGTTGTCTGACCATGCAAGAGCAGAAGTTATAAAAATAAATATAGAAGTTGCGGAGAAGTTCGAAGGGGTCGAGAAGATAATCACAGCCTCTGACGTCCCAGGAGAGTTGAGAGTCGGTTTAATACATCAGGATTGGCCAATATTCATTCCCGAAGGGGGAAAAACCTCTTACTTAGGTGATGTTTTGGCTTTAGTAGTTGCAAAAGACAGGGAGACGGCGCGTAAAGCAGCTGAGTTAATTGAGGTTGAATACAGAGTTTTAAAACCATTTAGTGATCCCGTCGAAGCAGTTAGTTCTAACGAAGATGCTGTCTGGGGTTTAGATGGCAATGTTTTGTCAGAGTCAAGTTATGAACGGGGCGATACCGAAAAAGCTCTTCAGGGATCAAAACACATAGTTGAAGAAATATTTCAGACCCAGAGAGTTGAGCAGGCTTTTCTTGAGCCTGAATCAACACTTGCGGTACCTAATGAAGAAGGACTGTATGTGTATTCAGGCGGCCAGGGGGTCTGGGATGACCGAAACCAGATTGCAAAAGTGCTTGGAGTTGACACCAGTACGGTAACGGTTGAGCTTGTTTCTAATGGTGGTGCATTTGGCGGTAAAGAAGACATGTCAAATCAGGCACAGACTGCTCTAGCTGCGTATCTAATAGGAAAACCGGTACGTTGCACTTTAAGCCGTGAAGAATCGTTACTCATTCACGCTAAGCGACATCCAATCCAAATGAAATTTAAAGCAGGTTGCGATGAGAATGGTCTACTTACTGGACTGTGGGTTCGAATGATTGGCGATTCGGGACCATATGCCTCAGTAGGTATGAAGGTATTGGAAAGAGCTGCAGGACATGCAAGTGGCCCGTATGTGGTTTCTGCAATTGATGTTCGTTCAATTGCCGTAAGAACAAATAATCCAATAGGAGGGGCATTTCGAGGTTTTGGGGCTAATCAAGCCCAGTTTGCAATGGAAGGAGTAATGGACCGACTAGCAGAAAAAGTCGGAATAAGCGGATGGGAGATTAGAAAACGTAATGTTGTTAAACCTGGGTCGATCTGGGGCCCTGGGCAGATCATGGATGAAGGTAGCAGAGGTGCGAGTTCCTGTTTAGAAGCAATTAAAGAATCATATGATCAGGCAATCAAAGATGGCAAAGTAGTCGGTTTAGGCTTTGGTCTAAAAAATTCGGGTCTCGGAAACGGTGCAAAAGAAATAGCTAAGGCGGTTGTCAGATTTCGTCAGGATGGCAAAGTCGAAGTAAGACACTGTTGGACTGAAATGGGACAAGGAGTTCACACAGTTGCTTTGCAAGTCGCTGTTGAAGAGTTAGGTGTTGACCCTTCTCTGGTAGAGGTAATTGTGGATACGAGTCGAGAAATGAATGTAGGTCAAACGACTGGTAGTCGAGGCACGCTGATGGGGGCAGGCTCAGTTGCGGATGCCTGCAGAACTGCAGTAGCTGATGGATGTAAACCTGAGATCGATTATCAGGGAGAATATCGAGTTGATTGGACCAATTCGATGTCCGATGATGTGGAAAACCCTTTGATTCATTCAACTTTTGGATACGCGGCACAACTAGTAGTAATGGGTGAAGAAAAAGAGAAAGTTGAATATGTAGTGGCCGCTCATGATGTTGGCAGGGCAGTAAATCCGGTTTTGTGTGAAGGGCAAATTGAAGGAGCGGTACATATGGGATTGGGATACGCGCTTACGGAAGGTTTTCCTACAGATGAAGAAGCAAAACCTCGAAATATGACACTTAAGAGCCTTGGTATTTTGAGACCTAAGGACATGCCTCCTGTAGAAGTAATTCTAGTTGAAGAGCCACAACCTGATTCACCGTATGGGATAAAAGGAGTGGGGGAAATTGGATTAGTCCCTACCGCTGGAGCGGTAGCCGCCGCTTTGCACGGTCAAGATGGAATTTGGCGAAATAGCTTACCAATGGCCTCAGATGTTCAACAGGAAAATTGGCCAGAATGGAATTGTGATGACTGACGAATCTATTGGGTCGAATGAGACGCATGGTCTTGTTTGTGCCCATCATCACCTTTATTCAACGTTGGCTAGAGGAATGCCTGCACCAGTGAGCCAGCCTGACAACTTTGAAGAGATACTAAAGATGGTCTGGTGGCGTCTTGACAGGGCCCTTGACCTTGAATCGATCAAATGGTCTGCGATGCTTGGAGCTCTTGAAGCAGTAGAACGTGGTTGTACAGCAATTGTTGATCATCACGAATCTCCCGAAGCGATTGAAGGTTCTTTGAGCGTTATAGCCGAGGCTTGTGAAACTGTAGGAATAAGAGTCCTGTGTTCCTACGGAGTAACGGATAGGCATGGTCCTGATGGAGCGAAAAGAGGATTAGACGAAAATAGACGTTTTTTAGAAGAAGGGGGACGCGGAATGGTCGGTTTGCATGCGTCTTTTACATGTGAAGATGAGACAATAGAATCGGCTGTTGAAATCGCTGAAAGTTTTGATGTTGGTGTCCATGTGCATGTAGCAGAGGGAGCAGTCGATGCAAGTGCTGTTTCACGATTAAAGGACTATTCAAAAGACAATTGGCTCATTATCCATGGGGTGCATCTTGAAGACAACCATGGGCTTAAAGGCACCTTGGTTCATAACCCACGATCGAACATGAATAACTCTGTTGGTTACGCCAATCCCGTTAGATTTGATAACGATATTGCATTAGGCACGGATGGAATTGGTGCTGACATGCTTGAAGAATTTCGTCTTGCTTATGCACGCCATCGGGAGGCTGATGTAACTGCTTCCCCAGAGACAGCTTGGGGATGGTTAACAAATGGTTATCGCATTATTCCCGAAGCGATGAATGATCGAGTTGTTTGGGATTACCCAAATATGGATCCTTGGGAGCTTGCATTTTCAACAGGAGTTAATCCACTAGAGGTTACTGTTGAACAAGGAACCATTTGGGCAAATGGGGCATCAACTCGTGTGGACGCTAATGAAATTAGAGCGAAAGCTGCTGAACAGGCAAAAAAGGTTCACGCAAGATTAGCTGAAATTGATTGAAGTTTAGATTTAAAAACAGGAGAGAAAATGACTCGATTAGCAATTTACCTACAAGATGCCCATTCGATAAGCGAGGCAATCGAATACACACAGTATGCGGAGTCAAATGGTTTTGAAGCCGTATGGCAGGCTGATTCTCGCCTTGTCCGCGATGCAGTTGTTCCCATGGCGGCGTTTGCCGCACATACTGAAAAAATTAAAATAGGTTCTGGTGTAGTCGATTGTTGGACCAGAAATCCTGCAAGACTGGCTTCTACTTTTTCGACTTTAGATGACTTGGCACCTGGTCGAATTATTCTTGGTATCGGGGCATGGTGGGATCCTTTGGCTTCAAAAGTGGGAATAGAGCGCAAAAAGCCACTAAAAGTGATGAGAGAAGTGGTCACTACAGTGAGAGCTTTGTTAGCTGATGAAACTGTCAGCTTCGCAGGTGACTTTGTGCAACTTGACGGTGTAGAACTCGATTACGTATACCAGGAACGGCGACCTAAAGAGGTGCCAATATACATAGGTGCAACTGGAATGAAAATGATGGAGTTGAGTGGCGAGATAGCTGATGGTGTCGTTCTGAATTATTTAGTTTCACCCGAATACAACAAAAGAGCTATGGAACATTTAGAAATAGGGGCGTCAAAAGCTGGTCGAAGTATTGATGAAATTGACCGCCCTCAACTTGTTGTTTGTTCTCTAGCTGAAGATCGAAAAGAAGCTTTAGATGGAGCTCGACTTATGGTTACCCAATACTTAGGGCAGCAACCCCACATCATGAAAGCCTCTGGAGTTCCTGAAGAACTTTTAGATGAGATTGGTCAAGTTTTGACATGGCCGGCAACTCATGAACAGGTAGAAGCAGCATCAAAATTGGTTCCTGATGAAATTGTCCAGATGATTTGCGCTGCGGGAACTCCTGATGAAGTAAGAGAAAAAGTAGCTCAATACATTAAAGATGGATGCACATGTCCGATTCTCTACCCACTAGGACCCGATGTCAGATTAATGATCGACACTTTTAGCGGATGGTCACCATGAGCCAACGTTTAGTCATTAGAGGACTAAGACATCCAGGTGACATTGCTTTAGAGGATGGTGTTATAACACAAGTTGGTCTCATAGAACCAAAAGACGGAGACCGAGTTCTTCTTTGCGATGGCGATATAGCAACACCAGGTTTGATAAACACCCATCATCATCTGTACCAATGGATGACTAGGGGTCAGGCAGTTGGTTGCAACCTCTTTGATTGGTTAGTTCACCTATACCCAGTCTGGGGGAAACTCTCAGTTGATGATGTGCATGCCGCCGCCCTAGTCGGTCTCGGCGAACTAGCATCAACTGGCTGCACGACAGCATTTGACCATCATTACTTGGTGCCTAACGGAGATGATTCGGTATTTGATGCAATTGTCGAAGCAGCTAAACAAGTTGGAATCCGACTGCATTTGTCTCGAGGTTCAATGGATCTCGGCGAGAGCAAAGGTGGATTGCCACCAGATCATGTAGTAGAAGATCGAGAAGCGATTCTTTCCTCGACAGAGTCGATAATAGCCAAGCATCATGATGGCGAGATGGTTCATGTGGTCGTTGCACCATGCAGCCCTTTTTCGGTAACGACCGAGTTGATGGTTGATTCTGCTGAGCTTGCTAGGAAACACGGAGTTCGACTTCATACACACCTTTGTGAAACTTTAGAAGAGCAAGAATATTGCTTGGCCAATTTTGGACGGAGACCGGTCGAAATGTTAGATGAGTGGGGTTGGGTGGATGATGACGTCTGGTTGGCTCATGGTATCCATATAGATCACGATGAAATGGAGAGACTCGGAGGAGCTGGCACAGGAATTGCACATTGCCCATCCTCAAATGCACGTTTAGCCTCTGGAATGTGTCCTGTGACTGACCTTCTGGAAGCCGGTTGTCCAATAGGACTTGGAGTAGATGGGGTGGCGTCAAATGAGATTGGAGGCTTATTCCCAGAACTCAGACAGGCACTTTTCACAGCACGTCAAAGAGAAATGAAGCCCGATGCTCTTATGCCCCATGAAGTAGTCGAAATGGCAACAAAAGGCGGAGCACGCTGTTTAGGACTAGAAGATTTAGGAACCTTTGAAGTAGGTCAGAAAGCAGACATTGCTATCTGGCCAGGCGGAGACTTAGGTGACATACCGGATCCTCTCACAGGTCTTGTTATGGGGCCTGATAGAAGAGTGCGACACCTTTTTGTAGGAGGTAGTCAAATCATTGAAGAAACAGAACTTAAAAATGTTGACATGAATTCTGCTCATTTAGAATTGACTGATCACGCAAAAAGGCTTTTTGACAGCTGATTCTAAAAAGGATTAGAAACGCCAAATTTTGCTGTTCGACCAGTTAATGAACCCCAACGGCGTGTACCGAATTCAAAATGCCACCATTCCGGTTCGAAGACAATGAAATCATGTGAGCGCATCGTCCAATACAAAAATCGACGAAATTCTCGGGCATATCCAGGGGTTTCTTCTAAAAAATTTGCCTGAGCTGCAGAAGTAATATCATCAAATCCTGATCCGGGCGCCAAAGGAATATCATCAACAGTGAAAGTTAGGTCAACTGCTCCACCAGTTAAATGAGGAGGCGGTGTAAAAGGGTCACTTGATGGTTCTGCGAACAGTCCTTCGGGAACTCCCGGGTCTTCACATGCGGCTTTAAAGAGTTCACTTTGTAAAGCTAGTGGTCTCCATGCATCAAAAATTCCTAATCCCCACCTCTCCGGAAGACCTTCAGCTATGCAATAGAGTTTTTCGGCAACAGATTCACGAAGCCAAGAGTCCTCTAAAGCATTTTCCCAGCCTGCCTCCCAATAACAATTCAGAGTTTTGATACGAGAGTGCTTTAACGAAACAAGAGGTTCTTCATCAGCCATTTTTAAAGCAGGTACTTCAGGTTCCCACAATTCAGGCATAGCTTCAGATTCAGGAACATCGATGTCGATATTTTCAAAAAATTTCTGGACATCACTTGTTAGAACAGGCTCTCCAATCTTGGGCATATCAACCTCCAAGAACCTGAGCTGTTGTTTCAAGTAAAGAAATCCCTCTTTCAGGTTCAAATACAGGAATCATAAATTCGTCAAAACCATGCATTTCGAAAAGGTCAGCAAGCTCATCAGCGCACTCTTTTACACTTCCGGAGATAACGAAAGGTAGAACCCAATCATCAGACACATATTCAGCGGCAGCTTCAAGACCATCAGCGAGAGCACCTCGGATATTCGAAATATCTTTTTCAGAGACACCCAACTGCTCAAGCACTGTCGCAGGTGAGTCCACCAGCCTGTATGTCATATGGGGTCTAACAATTTCAAGAGATTCATCATCAGTGACGATCATCGTCGAGTAGCAAATTTTCGGATCATTACCTTCACGTTCAGCGCCCATTCGTATCTGTTTTACGTATTCACCAAGTGAAGGTTTGAAAATAAAATCCAACATCACTCCATCAGTAAAAGCGCCGCCAAGATCGAGCATTCTAGGACCACGTCCAGCCAACCAGATCTCAATATCAGATCTTCCATAACCTAATTGCGCCGATTTTAAAGAGAACCCTGGTCCCTCCAAATCAACTTTTTCACCAGCGAACAACTGTCGACAAGCAGAAATAGTTTGACGAACAGTTTCCAAGGGCTTGTAACGCTGAATTCCAAGAGGATCTAAAGTCAAACTCCCACCTGCTCCTATTCCCAAAAAAGCACGACCGTTAGACATTTCATCAAGGGAAGCTATGGCAGCAGCAGTTTGACCCGGATGACGGGTGTAAGAATTTGTAATACCAGGACCAACAATTAAGTTTTCTGTGGATCGCAGAATCGCTGTCATGGTTACATACACATCTCGAGTCGCTAACCCTTCGTCGTACACCCAGCAACGTTCAAAACCCAATTTTTCAGATCTGATTGCTAAATCACGCATCAAATCAACTGAAGCTTCGGGGATGAGGTTCACACTTCCTGAAATCATCTAAGAAATCTATCCTCCGTTGTGACTTGCAACTAGAGAAATTTCAACTTCTGAGTCAAAATTCTGAAGTTCTTTCACTAACCGTTCAACAAGGTCTCGGTTTTCAGGTGAAACCTTCGTAATGGCTATAACAAAACGCATCTCAGGTTCTAAACCTTTTTTAGAGCCATTTGAATCAAGTAAAAGAACTGCGGCTCTTTGAGGTGTGAGTCTTTCATACGGGGAACAATTAACAACAGATGCCACTCGTAAAGGTCTGTGACATTGGTCTTCAATGACCCTATCAATGGCGTCAGCGCCGATGACTGCAATAACAGTTGTAACACCTAAGGGTAAAACAGGTTCGTGAGGCGCAGGGGCCTTAGCAGGATGTTGTCTGGCACCATCTGCTTCAACGATCACTCTGGTCGCTTCGGGTAACCAACTTTCGGGTAGTAAAGGGTCAACTCCGAAAGCTTTTTCGCCATCAACACGATCCCAGATCAGAAGAGGAGAAGTCTCACCTAAAGCGATGGAAAGCTCTTTTTTGGAAGGTCGAATAAGCAAATTTGCTCCTCCAACCTGATCACTTCCCATTTTCGTAGTAGTAGTTAGCACTGTGCCTCTACCGTGAAGCTCACCGAGAGCAGAAAGAAGAGTCGATTTACCTCCACCTCCGACTAGGGCAACTATCTCACTCTCTTTTATTTCTAGATTTTCGACAGCTTGACTAACCTCTAAAGGCTCGATTTGCTTTTTCCTAACCATTCGATCACAGCTTCCGTTACACCATTGCCAACTGCTAGAGCCTTATCAGAAACTTTTTTTACATCAACCTTCACACCTCTCGGGTCGATATCTCCAATTTTCATACCAGCCCCTAACAGTGTGCCTTCATTTATCATTCCACGAATGATCCCGCTAGTTCCAGCGACTACGTCATTATCGCCCACAGAGCCAAGTACTTCATCTTTTTCGACTAGATCCCCAATTTCCTTCATCCAGCAGATTTCACCATTAGAAGGAGAACGCAACAGGCGTTCACTCGTAAGCCCTCCGACTTCACCAGGAATCCCGGTGTCTTCTTCAGCACAACCATCCCAAATGACTTTCCCCATATTGGGCCCGCGCATGGTTTCGACAACCGCATGACAGTCCCTACCGGCAAGAAAACCAGGTCCAAGAGCAATAACTAGGGAGGCATCATCAATTTTCGTGTCCATAGGCTTTTTTTGCATTCTGGCATCGACAATCACAGAAATCGGAAAAGTTGGAAGAGAGTCGCTAATAATAACGGGAACAACTTCAGTAGATGAAAGGTCATTGATAGTTGATAGGTCATCAACTCTTTCACCTGTGATTTCCTCTATTTCTATTTTTTTGTCAAGAATCGCTGATGAAAGCGAAACTTTTCTTCTTACCGCCAAAGGATTCTTTAAATCGCATACGGCTACAGGCATTCCCATTCTTTTCAATTGGAGAGCGGCACCAGTTCCCAGATCACCACCTCCACGAATTAAACAGAGGGAATCAGAAATCACAGTTAGCTGTTACCAGCATTATCTTGTTCGATGATTTGAGACAGAATAGAAAGAGCTATTTCTTGAGGGGTTTCGGCATTTAAATCCAAACCTATAGGAGAAGTAATCCTCGATAGATCTTCTTCAGAAATGCCAGCTGATTCAAGTGAAGAACGAGTTGTTTTCCATCGTTTAGAACTTCCCATCACGCCAATTGATTTTGCATCAGTGGCAAGAATATGAGGAAGATTTTGGATATCCAATTCAGCATTTCGGGTGACAGCTACTACATGATCTCGATCAGTTAAATCGACCTGCTTCAAAGTCTCTTCAATCGAACCGGTGAGAACAAGATCTGCCCCAGCTACATCTTCAGCGATTGCCTCACGATCATCTGTCGCGACGACATGATAACCCACCCAGCTGGCAAGTTCCGCTACAGCCCGTCCGACATGGCCGCATCCTATGATCAGAATTTTAGAATTAGGCATATAAGTCTCCAAATGAATAGTAACCGTACCGCCACAAACACCTGGGTCTCCAGCAACAGGATCAACTAGTTCATAGTTCAACAGAAGTGAGGTGCCGTCGTCCATGCAGGCACAGGCTTCTTTTATTACCCGTGCTTCCATCTCTCCACCACCTATAGTCCCAACCTGATAGGAGTCCGAGAGTATTAACATTTTCGCTCCGGAGTGTCGAGGTACGGATCGAGAAGTTTCTACAACCGTTGCAAGTACAACAGTCTTCCCATCTTCAACGAGATTATTAAGTTCGTTCAGTATCTGGGTTTCATCCATACCTTTACTGAGATTTTTTTTACCCATCTTCACCCCAAAGGCGTCTGGCTTGCCTATGCAGAGTTTGTCTCTGATCTTCAAGATCAATTCCAAGAACTTCACCATTTTTCAATTTCCACTCTCCAGCAACCATCACAGAATCGACATGATGACCGGAGCGATGAAGTATTACCTGCTCGATTAGGTTTTCTTTACTTGAGGGGGTTGGAAAGTTTGCGTCAACTAATTGAAGGTCTGCAGCGAAACCTGATTTCAACGCACCAACATTCTCCAGGCCTAGGGTCTTAGCCCCTTGGAGTGTCGCCATTCCAAAAACTTGGTCAGCTTTCATCGTTCCAGGGTCTTGAAGGCGCGCTTTGTGGATAAGGAAAGCGCCACGCATCACTTCAAACATATCATTTATGTACCCGTCGCTTCCCAGAGAAATGGATACATCTCGTTCAAGCAGTTCGGGGATAGGAGCTATTCCACCTCCAACTTCACAGTTTGATAAAGGCATGTGGACGCAACGTGTTCCAGCAGATGAAATTAATTCAATTTCCTTTTCGGATAGGTGAACACACTGTGAAGCTAGGAATCGTGAACCATTTATTCCGAGTTTTTCATAATGTTCGAAAGTTCGATGTCCGTAAGTTTTTTCACACCACTCTCCCTCATAAACCCCTTCGTTGCAATGAGCATGAAAGAGAACATTGTTTTCCTCAGCTAGTTCGAACGCCTCTTGAAGAAAGTCATCGGAGCAAGTAAATGTTGTATGAACGCTCATGAATCCAGCCACAAGATCTTCCGCAGTATTTGTTTCAATTAAGCTAATGTTTTCGCCAATTCCTTTTTGAGCAATTTCGCGACCTGACCGTTCATTGGCTTCAAAACTGAGCAAAGCCCTAAGTCCACGATTTTCTATAATTTCCTTTTCGAGTATGAGAGATTCGGGAAGCGATTGAGGAGCTTCTAAAATGTCGCAAAAAGTTGTTGTTCCAGTTAATAACATTTCGCTACATGACCAGTCAGTTGCAGCAGAAATCATTTCATGGTCAATTCTGTCCTCGACTAAAGGCCACCAAAACTTTTCCAGAAAAGACCAGAAATCTGAAGGTGCAGATTCTAAAGGTATGCCATGTGCTAAAACTCCGTACATATGAACATGGCCATTAACGAAACCAGGCATTAGTACTTTTCCTTCAGCTAATAAGATTTCATCTTCTGAAAACTTGGTTTCCAGTTCTTCGTTTGGTGCAACAGTGTGAATTTTCCCATCGCATACACGCACACCCCAGTTTTGTTTTGGTTCTTCTGAAGGTTCAGAAATCAACCAGTCAGGTTGAATTACGAGACCGCCCTTTGAGGGCATTGCTAGTCTCCTTTAAGCGCTCGATACACGCGCTCAGGTGTAAAAGGAAGTTCGTCTATCCGGACTCCAGTAGCATTAAGGATTGCATTTCTTATAGCAGGAGCCACTCCATCTTTAGGTATCTCTGCAACTGCTTTTGCTCCAAAGGGCCCGCTGTCTTCCATTGTTTGGACTAAAAACACTTCAGTTTTGGGCATTTCATCTGCCCTGTAAATACGATAAGGACCAAATGAAGGATTGACCATAGTCCCTTTATCATCGAGAACAATCTCCTCGCAATGTGCGTATCCCAAAGCCTGAAGCATTCCACCTTCAACTTGACCACTTGCTGTTACAGGATTAATGGCTACGCCACAGTCCACTGCCATAATCATTTTTGTTACTTCAATCTGGCCTGTTTCGGTATCAATTTCGATTTCAACAAATTGTGCCGCAAAAGGAGGAGGGCAGTCAGGGGATACGTGTGATCCGGTTCCCATAATTTGTTCTTGTTCATTCAGATGTAAAGAATCTAGAGCGATTTCTTCAAGACTTACGGACCGACCATCAGGCGCCCAAGCTCGCCTGTCACGCAATTCAATGGAACAAGGAATTTCTATGTCAAGTAACATTGCTGCGCGTTCTTTGAGTCTTTTACGTACAACATCCGCTGCTTTTTTAGCCGCGGCACCAGAAATATAAGTAGTGCTTGAAGCATAAGCACCAGTATCGAAAGGTGTGACATCCGTATCTGAAGAGTAAACCCTTATATCTTCTAGAGGCACGCCAAGAACTTCTGCAGCTATTTGTCCAAGGACAGTATCAGCCCCAGTGCCGAGATCTGTAGCACCGACGAGCATATTAAATGAGCCATCGTCATTTAATTTTATGCTGCAACCTCCCATATCCAGGAACGGAATTGATGTTCCATGCATGCAGAATGCAAACCCAAGTCCTCTTCTGATATGTGGTCGGTCAACGGGACTTTTCCAAGACTCGTCATGCCTGCGATGCCAACCAATCGCGCGACTTCCTTGAGCGACGCACTCTTCAATTCCATTCGACATAACTTTCGGATATTCATCGAGTTCTTCCTCTATTGTTCCCTGTTCACCCAAGTGCGGAGCAATATTCATTTCGTCTCCAACTTTCACCCAATTCTGTCTCCTGAATTCAATGGGATCCATCCCCAGATCAAGTGCAATATCTTCCATATGGGCTTCCAAACCGAAGAGAGCTTGAGGTGCCCCGTATCCTCTGTATGCTCCAGGCACAGGAATGTTTGTGTACATGACGTCACAGTCGAAACGTTTGTTATCACAGTTGTATGAGGAAAGACCCCTAAGCCCGGCAACTGTCTGCACGGTGTATCCATGAGTTCCATAAGGTCCTGTATTACCTACCAGTTTTAGTTCTTGAGCGACAAGATTTCCCTCTGAGTCAACGCCGGTCCTGTAAGTAAGTGTTTGCGGGTGTCGAGTTCTGCTTGCATAGAATTCTTCAGCTCTGGTTAGCTCGAGCTGGACTGGTTTTCTGGTAGCTATAGCTAAGTGTGCGACAATATCTTCAATAAGCATCTCTTGTTTAGCGCCAAAACCACCACCAATTCGCGGTTTGATAATTCTGACATCTTTAATATCCATTCCAACTAATGGGGCGAGCATGCGACGGGTATGGAATGGTACTTGCGTGGCTGTTCTGACAACAAGACGTTGATCGCTGTCAAGCCAAGCCGTGGAAATATGAGGTTCTATAGGGGCCGGTTGAACTTGATGCACCCTGAAAGTTTGTTCATAGGTTCGGTCAGCATTTTTTAGAGCGGAATCCACATCACCGCGTTCAGCGAATATTTGATGGACCAGATTTCGGTCTCTGTCAGCTATATCTACGGTGTCAACTTCATCATGAATCACTGGGGCATCAGGCTTACCGGCTTCTAATTCATCAAAGACTGCGGGTAAGACTTCGTATTCGACCTTTATCAGGCTACAAGCTTCTTCAGCTATCTCTGGAGTTTCAGCCGCCACTGCGGCTACACGATCACCTACATGTCTTACCTTGTTATCAAAACTGACTTGGTCGTGAGGTTTAGGATTCGGATAGGACTGTCCTCCAGAAGCGTATTTGATTCTGCTCACGTTCTCGTGGTGTATAACTGCATAAACACCTGAGAGGGCAAGCGCTTCTGAATCATCTATTGAGACAATCCTTGCATGGGCATGTGGACTTCGAAGAACCTTTGCATGGAGTAAGCCTCGAATGTCAAAATCGGCGGTAAAGGCTGGGTTGCCTTTCACAAGGCGAACTGCATCTACTTTGACTTCTGGTTTCCCTACTACTGAAGTTGAGGGAACTTCTGAAGAAGGAATCAATCTTGGGATAGCATCGGAAGCTTTAGGAGGGGAATCGTTTGGATCCACCTTCACAGGGTTGGTTCCATCAGTCATGGGCGTGAGAATTAATGGTCTAAACGGTTCTGGTTCCTCTCCGCGAAGAACTGCTGCAGCTTGTTGGACTGCTGCTACAGGTTTAACGTATGCGGTTTCTCTATCAAGAATCCCCGAAAGCATGTCACGTATTTCAATTTCAGTTGGATCAGGTGTTTCTTTCAATAGTTGCAGAGTGCCAAGAATCATTGCTCCGACTGAGTAGCCAGATTGCATAGCACCAGTTGCCGCAAAAGCAGCTTGAACAGGGTGGAGGGAAGAGTCTGTATTTAGAGATTCAAGTGTTACAACTGAATGCCCGTTTGCTTGAGCTGCAAGGATTACTTCGCTACTGGCGAGCAGGCCATCGAAAAGAACAGCTGAAGCTCCGGTTTCCCCAGATGAAGAACCAAAGCGGACGCTTGACATGCCTTCACGTCTAAGAACCATCAGTAAGGTTTCGTGAGCCTCACATTCGACTGCCGTCTCTTGACCGTTGAGTTCAATATTGATCTGCATTATTTCTCACCGTCAAGCAAATCAAGAGTTCGTGAAGCAAGAATTTTTACTAGATGCATTCTGTATTCCGAATCTCCGCGAAAATCACTAGAAGGTTGCAATGAAACTGTCGGACTCTCTGAATCCACAAGAACCGGAGTTGAAGCAACTCCCGTGACAGCCATCCGGTAACCATCAGAGCAACGTCTTGCGGTAACCGAAACAATAGGTGTATCAGACGGAGTTCTTCCTGTTGCTTCCATTACGCAATCCCCACCGGTATCTAAATTGATTGACAATATCAATTGTGTTCCGGAACTATCTGATTCACCTAGCACCTCCTGAAGAGGAACATTTGATTCTCCAGCAGAGTTTAGAATTGTGACTTCAGCATCGTGAACTAAGAGACTTGCTATTAATTGACTATCAGGATCACCACTAGCCACTGTTCCTCCAATAGTTGCCAAGGTTCTTAGAGTGCTCGGCAACTCAGAGCGTGAAGATAGTCGGATTGAATCAGGGCAACCAGAATTTTTCATTATCTCATCGAGCGTCGCCATGGAACCTATCGTCAATTTTCCGTTTGAACGCTCGATTCCTTTCAGAGGGAGACCTTGAAGGTCCACAAAATGAAGTGGTTCCTTATCTTCACTAGTGTTTAATAGAGTTCCCCCGGCTAACGGAACGTGTTTGTCTAGAGAAATAAGACTTAGTGCTTCTTCAAGATTTCCAGGTCTCTGGTATGAGATTATTTTGGCCATTAAATCTAGTTCCGATTCTAAAATATAAATTTTGCTCCAAGAAGAAATTATCAGGAACTCAACGGTTCTCAACGTCAAAAGACCTAAGGTGAACCACAGAAGGCCAGTTTCACCCAATTAATAGCAGAAAGGCAGAGATGTCAGTTATAAAGATTAATGCAATAACTGTCCCAAAAGACCTGGGAGATGAAGTGGCTCGACGTTTCGCAGGAAGAATAAAAGCAGTAGACGGAAGAAAAGGATTTCAAGGTTTTGAATTAATGCGGCCTACAGACGACCGCGAAACATGGTTGGTAGTTACGCGCTGGGATACTGAAGAAGACTTTTTAGCTTGGGTGCAGTCACCAGATTTTGCAGAAGGACACCGTTCAGCTATGGAAGCCGCAAACGAACATCCAGAACCTCTGCCATTAACAGCTGAACTTTGGTCATATATCGTTGAATTAAATGCAGACGGTTCCACTGACTAACAGCAGGGGAGTTCACAGTAATCGTGTAGGTATCCCAGCTTTCTGAAAGACCTTTTCGGCGTATTCGGTTGCCGTGGCTATGACTTTTTTCTCATCAGTGAAAGTAATTTTCCTATCTTTTATCAATAACTTTCCATCGACCATCACGTGCATAACATCCCTTGGGGTGGCGCAATAAACAATTGCAGATTCAACTTTATGTACCGGTGCAGAGAAAGCCGTCATTAAATCAATGACCACAAGATCAGCTTTTTTACCTGCCTCCAACGAACCGATTTCTTCTTCTTTACCTACTAGTCGAGCCCCATGTCGACAAGCCAGATGAAGCACTTCTTCAGGTTGTAGAACACCTGCATCCAAACGATCAACTTTTTGCAGCAGGACAGTTGCCTTGCACGTTTCGAACATGTCCTGTCGATTGTTGCTTCCAGGACCGTCAGAAGCTAAGGCAACAGTGATGCCACGATCGACCATTTCTCTAATTTTTGCCACTCCAGAAGCTAGATACATATTTGACACTGGACAGTGAACAACTGAAGCTCCACGCTTCGATA
This sequence comes from Acidimicrobiaceae bacterium, assembly GCA_002716285.1. Lineage (GTDB taxonomy): Bacteria > Actinomycetota > Acidimicrobiia > Acidimicrobiales > MedAcidi-G1 > MedAcidi-G1. The sequence continues at coordinate 15,893 of PBAM01000026.1, read as the reverse complement.
TCAAATCAATTTCATCCTCATCAAGCCAAATGGCATGTGCAAGTTGAATGTCCGGACCCAAAAGTCCTAATGATTCAAGCCAATGAACATGCCTGAGACCGCGTTCTTTAATGTTCATTTCCACTTCAATCGCTGTTTCAGCACAGTGAAGATGTGTAGAACCACCCCAGGACCTTGTAGCAGAAACAGTCTCAGTCATTGCATCGTTTGAACAGCCCCATGGGATCAGAGGCGCTAAACCAACCTGGATTCGATTGTTTTCAGCACCATGCCATTTTTCTCGTACAGGACCTATACGACTTATAACTGTTTGAGCTGATTCAGTTAGAGGAGGATGGTAATTTCGATCCGCCCATCCACTCGCCAATATGAATCTCAGCCCTACTTCAGATGCAGCCTGGCAAACAGCGTCATCTATTTGAGGGTCTATGTGAATATATTGATGGTCGACGACAGTAGTGGCGCCCCCTCTTAGATTTTCTATCAATCCCAATGTTGCGGCCGCTTTAGCAGAGTTAGCGTCAAGCTCTGAAGCTCCTGGCCAGATGCATTCTTCAAGCCAATCCAGAAGAGGCTTGTCATCGGCTAGGCCCCGGAAAAAAGTTTGAAAAAGATGTGTATGGCCATTCACCATTCCCGGAATTATCGCTGAACCATGAGCTTCGATTATTTCATCCGCCTCCTTACGGATACTCTTGGGTGCTTCGCCATTGCCTAGATCTTCGATTATGTCGTTTCTCGTAAAAATCCAGCCTGGGTCTAAAACAGAGTTTGAATCATCAACGGTCACGATTGCTGAACCCTCTAAAAGCACTGAGTCCATTACATAGACCAGTCAGCGAAAGCATCAATAACTGGACGCATATCATTCATAAGTGGGTAAAGAATCGGGCAAGTCACACCGGCGTCTACATATTCTTCAACGGTTTCACGACATTGCCGGCTTGTACCTGCAGCCATAAGTGACTTGACAAGATCGTCGGGGATCAGGTCAGCAGCTTTACGGTAGTCAGATTCTCTAGCCGGCCAGCCAACCACTTCTTTCACTCGCTCGACCAGATCAGGGTCGGCGCCACTAGCTTTCATTATGTGAGGTTCAGTTCCCAGATAGTAGGCGATAAGTGATTTTCCGGTACGAACAGCTTCGTCGGGGTCATCATCAGAAAGAGAACACACCAACAACTCAGGTCTGTCAATCTGGTCTAAGGTTTTTCCAGATTTTTTAGCTCCAATAGAAACCAGTTCGACAGCCTCACGAATGTATTCAGGTGTCACGATGTAGTTGAGAACTACACCGTCACAAATTTCGCCAGCTAGCTCTAACATTTTTGGGCCAGTTGCGCCGAGATATATAGGGATAGGCCTAGCGTCGACGTTGCCATATGCTACATCCAGTTTCACTCTGTCAAGATTTACGAATTCACCTGCATAGCTGACTTCCTCCATGGTGAAGAGCTCTCGGATTGATTCAATGTTTTCTCTCATTGCCTTAAGAGGTTTCTTTCTTTCTTCACCCACCCTGGAAGTAATGGGTTCCCACCAGGCGCCAAGTCCCAGCATCACACGGCTTTGATTAGTATCGTCGAGACCAGCCAGTTCCCACATAGTGCTCCAAGTTGCAGCTATGATTGCAGGATTTCGAGTCCAAATAGGTAAAACACCTGAACCAATTCGAACATTGTTTGTTTCAGTTAATAGAGCGCTCATCATGACCACACAGTCACGAGCCAAACGAGTGTCTGCTTGCCAGATTTCTTTTATCCCACGGCTCTCAGCATATTTAGCCATTTCTAGCTCATACGCGATCTCGTGTTTGTCTTGAAAATAAAGTGCGATTCGGGAGTTCATTTATGGCGACATTATCTCCTTTAGCGTAGTAGCGTCGTTATTGTGCCTTTAGTTCCTGTTAATCCCACTGGAATAGCTCCTCCCGCCGCTAACTACGAGCATGCAGTATTAGCTGAAGGTGCTTCACGGGTTTTGCATACTTCTGGGATTGTCCCCGTAAAACCTGACGGAACTGTTCCAGAGAATATTAGTGATCAAGCAGAGGTCATTTGGCAAAACTTAAGGGAAATCCTTAAAGAAGCATCCATGGAGATAACTAACGTCACCTTGGTGACTACATATGTAGTACCGGATCAGGACTTATCTGAAGTCATGGCAGCACGAGATGAGACTTTCGGTTCGCATCAAGCGGCATCAACTCTTCTGGTAGTGTCACAGCTTGCTCAAAAGTCCTGGAAAATGGAAATCGCTGTTGTAGCTATCTCAGATTCCTAGGCCGATTCTTTTTGCGTTGAACTTAGAGGTTTTAGGAAGTGGCGGAGTTGGCTTCATGCCATCTACCGACAGCCTTATTTTGAATTGCTCCAAATATCATGAAAACAATTACTCCAAGAGCAGAAGACAAAATTACACATGCCAGAAGTTCTTCGCCATTAAGCCTATTTGCATGTTTCTTTAACATTTGCCCGATGCCGGCTTCACCTTTTCCGAAAAAGAAATCACCAACGATTGCTCCGATTACTGACAAGCCAGCAGAAATCCGAAGGCCTGCGAAGATGGCTGGTAGAGCGGCTGGAAACATTAATTTTCTAAGTCGTGTAAATCTGTTTGCGTGATGGAGAGTGAAGAGATCATGCATACCTTTTTCAGCGGATTGAAGACCAAATAATGTATTAACAATGATTGGGAAAAGAGAAATAATTACACAAACGACAACGCGAGATGTCTGACCCGTGCCGAACCAGAATGAAATTAATGGAACGATTGCCAAAATGGGTATGGCTTGCAAAGTGACCATGTAGGGGAAAATTGCTCTTTCAAGAAATTTTGCTTGACTCATTAGTATTGCAAGAACAAACCCAAGACCTATAGAAATAGATAAGCCGATTAACGCCACCTCTGTGCTCGACCACAGTGCGTTTAATGATTCGGTTCGATTATCACCATCGAGAAAACCTACGTCAATGACACTGTGAATTGGACGAAGGAGAAATCGTCTTTTTTCAGCTAAAAGGCCGAAAGTGATGTAGTACCAAAGACCGATGACACCTGCTCCTAAAATTAAAGGTGGCACAAATACAGCAACATATTTTTTTATCCGAAAAGGTTGATTCAGAATAGCTGTTGAAGATTTTTCTTCGTTTTCAGTAACTTCGTTTTCAGTGGCCGTGTTCATGAATGCGATCCTCTCAATGCTAATGAGACCTTTCCACACAACTCTGCGAAGTCTGCATCAAATCTAAGGTCCGGTTTTCGCGGATACTCAAAAGGAATATCAAATTCCGCTACTATCCTTCCTGGCCGTGCTGACATGACAAGTACTTTGGTCGACATGAAAACAGCTTCGCTAATTGAATGGGTGATGAACAACCCAGCGAAACCTTCCTGTTTGAACAACTGCTGTGTGTCTTCATTCAATTTTTCACGAGTTATTTCGTCAACTGCTCCAAAAGGTTCATCGAAAAGAAAAAGTGGAGGTTTCAATGTGAGCGAACGAGCAAGCGAGCATCTCATTTTCATGCCACCTGAAAGGGACTTGGGGTAATGGTTCTCAAAACCCTCTAAATTAACCAGTTCAATTGATTCCTCAACTAGTTGCTGACGCTCTTGTGAGTCTATTCCATGGAGTTCTGCTAGAAGTTCAACATTTTTACTCACAGTTCTCCAAGGAAGCAAGGTTGCATCTTGGAAAACATAACCAAGTCTTTCTCGATCGACTTTCACACTTCCATTAGTTGGTTCAAGAAGACCTGATGCGATTTTTAAAAGTGTCGATTTCCCACAACCAGAAGGTCCGACCATGGTGACAAATTCTCCTCTGCTTAGTTCAAAAGAGATATTTCTTAGAGCTTCTGTTCCATCAGGGAAGATCATCCCTATGTCATCAAATAAAAGTGACGAAGAAGTATTTAAATTTGTATTCAAGTCTTTATCTCACTTGGTCCTATCTGGTTTAATAAAAATCCCTTAAGGCGAACAATAATATGGGTGTTGACACACTAATGAAGCAGGCTACAAAGAAAAATCCGCTTTTTGCAATAAGCATTATTCGTTTTTATAGTCAGTTTTGTCAAAATCTCATAAAGTATGACTATGAGAACAGGAGTTTTTCTTTTTGGTGGCGTTGAGATGGAAGATGCTGGGCCAGATCTCCCAGCCCCAACCGATAGACGATATACCAACGAGCAAATGTGGAAAGCCACGGAGCAGATAATTGATGCAGCGTGTTTATCTGACAAACTAGGGTTTGATTCATTCTGGCTCACTGAGCACCACTTCCAATATGAAGGTTATGAAGTCGTGCCGAATGGGATCCTTCTTGGAACAATAATCGCTGAAAGAACCGAGCAAATTCATATTGGGATGGCTTTTAACATTGTTCCACAGTGGCACCCACTTCGACTAGCAGAGGATTTTGCAACTTTGCACAACATTTCAGGTGGAAGGGGAATTTTGGGTGTAGGCAGAGGAACAGTGCCCCGAGAAGCTCAAACGCTCGGAAGTCAGATTGGTAGTTTTGACAACCCCGATCAAGCTGCAGCTGATGATTTCAATAGAAAACAATTTGATGAAGCAATGGACATCATTCAGCTAGCTCTCACTGAGGAATCTTTTTCTTATCATGGCGAAATTTATGATTTCCCCCCACCAGGCATCCCAGACAGGGGAGGCACAGTGCAAGAATTGACCTTAGTGCCGAGACCTTTGTACCCTTACGAGACTTGGCAGGCAATCACATCACCCCCCACTCTAGAAGTCGTCCCCAAAAAAGGTTGGGGAGGTGTTTTTTGGAACTCGCATCCAACTTTTATCAAAGCCCAATGGGAGAGATTCGCTGAATTGTACGAAGAGTCACAAAACCAGTCACTTGAATCTGGTGAAAAAAGAATGCTGGTTAGGTGTGTTTGTGTAGCTGATACTTACGAAGAAGCTGTCGAGGCAGTGCGACCCGGCCATGATGAAATGTGGAAATTTTTAGGACCATATGGTTGGAGCAAGGGTTATATGGGACCAGACGGTAAACCTTCAAAAGCTGGTTTAATTCCTACTTTAGAGGAGTCGCTGGAACAAAAGATATGGATTGTCGGTTCAGCAGATGATGTTGGTGAGCAAATCGAGTGGTATAGAGATTTGCTGGGAGTAGAAAATTTAATGCTTTTCCCAATGATGCCTGGAGATAGTTACGCATCGGGAACAGAGCAACTACACAGACTCGCTGAAGATGTTCTACCCAGGTTTGAATAGAAAAAAATATTGAGTCATCGATTTGGGTTGTCGCTTTCTTTTGTGAGTAATTTGGAAACCAGTGAGTGAAACAGAGGTAGTAGTTGTAGGCGGTGGGCACAACGGTCTTATCTGTGCTGCTTATCTTGCGCGGTCGGGTGTCGACACAGTTCTCATTGAAGCGCGACCTTCTGTAGGGGGATGTGCATCAACTGTCGACGATTTAGGTGCAAGGTTTAATATTTGTCATTGCGAACACAACTTGGTTAGAGCAATGCCGATAATCGAAGAACTCGATTTAGCCAACCATGGATTGAAATACGTCGAAACAGAAGCAAGCTCAGTTTGTGCTTTCCATGACGAAAGTGAACCTTGGGTGATTTACTCTGATATTGACAAGACTCTTTCCGGATTAGCTAAATCACACCCAGATCAAGTTGACGGCTATAAAAGATATTTGAAAGATGCCTTGCCAGTAGCAAGATTGGCTCTCGATTTGGCTGCGACTCCACCATCTTCCCTCAACTTCGCTTCAAAAGCATTACAAAAAAGAGGTGAAGGTCTGAGTCGACTCATCAGGTGGTCTCGTAGCAGTGCGATGGAACTACTGGGTCGTTATTTTAGTGATTGGCATTTAATAATGCCCACGATCTCAGTGGGGCCCACAGTATGGGGGCTATCTCCAGAAACACCTGGCACTGGTATGGCTGCATTGGGCTACGCGACTCGACATATTAATCGCGTTGGTAGACCTCAAGGGGGTAGCGGTTCTCTTACAGACTCGACAAGAGCTTCATTCGAGGTGGCAGGTGGCAAGGTTCGTTGCGGATCCAGAGTGGAAAATGTGATTATTGAAGATGGAGCAATTAAAGGTGTACGACTCGCAGGTGGAGAAATTATCAACACACAAATAGTCGTCGCAGCATGTGACCCAAAAAGGGTTTTTGTTGAGTGGGTGGGAGAAGCGCCTAGAAAAGCAAGAAAAATGGTTGACAAGTGGAGGCAACTGCCAGTTCCCGAAGGTTATGAGTCAAAAATAGATGCCGTTTTAAACGAGCTTCCCGAGCCGACATGGGGCGATAAAATCCGTGCAACTCATAACGGTTTGGATCCTTTAGGCCAAACAACAATTATTTCTCCTTCGCCACAAGATTTGATTCAAGCTCATGAGGTGAGGCCTTTGGGAAAAGTTGCTACAAAACCGACAATGCTAATTGACATTCCATCTGTTCCTGATCCAACTTTGAAGACAGCCTCGGAAGGGCACATTCTCAGCCTTGAAGTTCTTTTCACTCCGTATTCGACACCAGGTGGCTGGGAAAGTTCAAACGAACCCAGAAGATGGCTGGACATCTGGAGTTCATTAATGGGATCAGAAGGAATCGAAAAAATAGAAAAATGGCGGGTAATGACACCCGAGAATTATGAAAATGAATTCTCTATGCATAAAGGACACACACCGTCTTTTGGAACTTCACCACTGAGTACGTTTTTCGGGCGTGACAAAGAACTGACACGTTATAAAACTTCAATCGATGGTCTTTATCTTTCAGGTGCTGCAACTTATCCAGGTGCAGGAATAGTTGGAATCTCAGGAAAAAATGCAGCCGATGTTGTGAGGCAGGCGATCCGCGGTCGAGGGCGGCATAGGAACTCAAAGTGAATTTACCTGTCAGTGTAAATCTGATGCCGACAGCAAAAGTTGAGAGGATAGTTGAACTAGCAGAACTATCTGAAAAGTTAGGGTACAGAAGATGTTGGGTCTACGACGAAGGACTGCACACGAGAGATGTTTTTGTCACACTCACTTCAATAGCGACGGCCACCAATAACATTCTTATAGGTCCTGGAATAACTAATCCTTATGTACGTCATCCAGGAATTACAGCAGCTGCCATAGCAAGCTTGGACGAAGTGAGTAAAGGTAGAGCGTTCGTGGGGCTCGGAGCCGGTGGAGGCTTAACACTCAACCCATTAGGGATAGAAAGATCAAAACCTGCAACAACTGTTGCAGAAACTGTGGTTGCTCTCAGAGGTCTTTTTTCGGGACAAAGAGTAGATCTTGAAGGAAATGTATTCTCATTGAAGTCAGCTTCTTTAAATTACGGACGGAAAGACATAGAGATCTTTTTAGCTGGTCGCGGTAAACGCATGACCCAATTAGGCGCCGAGCTAGGGGACGGCTTTTATTTGAGCTACATACACAAAGATTTCCTGCCCGGACACATCAAAGCACTACGAAACTCAGCAGCACGCGATCCATTCAAAATTGTCTACTCAACTATGATTGTTTCCTCTCAAGAAGAGTTTGAAGAAGCGCGTGCAGCATTGAGTTTTCGGCTTGTCGATTCACCGCAGGAGGTGAAAGAACACATAGGACTGACTGAAGAAATATGCACTGAAATAAAACAGGCACTTTCTGAAGGAGGTCCTTCGAATGCGGCCAAACATGTTCCTAGCGAATGGGTTGAACAGTTCGTAATAACAGGCTCATCATCAGACGCCTCTAACGAACTTAGAAATCTCATCAACGAAAATGGTATAGATGAATTCCAATTACCTATTGGGAGCCCCAAAGAAGCAGAAAAAGTTATTTTACGTACTTCAAAAATGTTTAAATAAACTAATCTCAGTTCAGGTAGTCATTGAGGTTAACGGTCGGATAGGCAACTCGAGATCCGTATTCACGTCGCTCCCTCTTATAGGTTGCGTCAATGCCAACCTTCGTACTTATGCCACGATTATCGGCTGTTGGATCCATTTCATGCCCTTGAGCTAGAGGAATGGAAAAAACATCCTCCTGCCAACTAACCCGATTAGTAATGGCCCAATGTAACTCTGATGGCTGGAAAATATCAATATCTCTATCCACAACAACGACGTTTCGAATATTGATATGAGCTGACATTGCAGCTAAGGCAAGATTTTTTGCAGTGCCCGGATTATCTCGATCTATCTGGATAACTGCTAAAAATCCATTTCCATAAGGAGGGATGTAAACCTCCGCAGAAGGATCCAAGTGTCTCACGTAACTTTTCAGTAGGGGCTCTCTAGGCAAAATATTGCCTATATAGATATGTTCATACCAGCCAGGAATAATCGTTTGAAAAATAGGGTTGTCGCGCCAAGAAATAGACGAAACCTCGAGAGTCGGACTGTTCCAAGCTTCCCCGTGGTATCCATGAAACTCTGCTAGGGGGCCTTCCAGCGCCCGTTTTGCAGGGTGTAGAAAACCTTCAATTACTACTTCGGCTGATGCAGGGATGTCTATGTCCACAGTGAGTCCATTACAGACTTCTATTCCGTTACCTCTAATCGCCCCTGCGATAAAAAGCTCATCTACGTGTGTCTTAACTCCAGCTGCGATCATGATGGCAGGATCTAAACCCATGGCAAGAGCTATAGGAAATGGATCGTCTGGATTTTCTCGAGACTTCCAAAAAGTACCTACATCTCTCCACTCATTCACATTAAATCCGAGAATATTTTTCTCGAGTTTAGACATCCGGTTGTAGCTGAGATTCCCTCTACCAGAAACAGGATCCTTGGAAACTGTTACAGCACCTGTTATGAAAGGTCCGCTGTCACCCCTCGAATGAGTCAGAATCGGTAAATTGTCAAGATCAATCTCACTTCCTGAAAGGTTGTTGTCATGCCAAGCTGCTTTTTCTGTTCTTACGGGAGCTACACCATTTGAAACATCAAGCGCTTTTTCCATCGTGTCGGCAACTTCAGACGGTTCGCAGTCCAGAGCTACAGCAGCCCTGCTATGAGATGCCACACCTCCGCAAAAGATCGGCCAAGGGCTATCAGTAACATTTTCGAAAAGACAAGCCCCTTTGCCTTCACGCGCAAGAGTTGCTCCAACATCCGCCAATTCATGTTCAATTGAAACTGGATTGTTGACTTTAACCAGTTGACCATCAGAATCTAGGGCCGATATAAAATCACGCAAATCTTTTATTTCCGTCATCATTCAAGCTTAGGTTAAGTTCATACTTAAAGTCCTTCTGGACTCATTTGAGTGGTTTGTCGAGAAGATGAAATTAGAACTCCACCTTTAAAAACCTTTCTAGACATTGGCGCATCAGCAATAGCCCCCCGAAGTGAGGGCGCATCTATAGCAACAAGGTCGGCTAAAGACCCAGGTGACACGTCGGCCTTGTCGAGCCCCATGGCCTTTCTGGCGTTCACACTCACCATTTCGTAGGCACTTTCCGGCATTTCATGAGCAGCCAAAATCAAAAGTGACGCAGTTTCAAGTGGATCACTGCGACCCACTAGATTGAACGGGTCTTGAACGTTGTCACCACCAGCTGCAACTAGCACTCCTGCATCTTTAAGGCTCTTAATCGCGGTAAGCGCACGAGGTGTCGCAGTAGGTATCTCTCTTCCTTGAAGAAAAAGGTTGGTTTGTGGAAGAGTTAAAACAGCAATATTAGCTTTTGCAACATCAGTTGAAACTTCTTTTTGCTTTTTTAGACTTTGCATTCCTAAAGTAACGCAGTGGCTTGCTGTAACAGGGTTTTCAAAACCTCGCTCCATCACCTGTTTTGCCAAGTCGTGAAGTGTTAAAACTGATTCATCAAGCATTTCATCCACGTGCAAGTCAACTCCTATACCTGCATCTTCGGCTATGTCTAACGCGTCTTTAATCAAAACGGAAGGGTTGGGATCAAGGTGAGGACAGCCTCCAACCAGATCCACTCCAGTTTCTATTGCTGCTTCTAATGCTTTTCGATTGTTTGTCCCTTCGGGGCCGGTCATGGGGTTTACGGTTAGGGCGACTATTTGTACATCGATTAGACCTTCAACAAGTTTTCTGGCTTCGCGAACTGCTTCCAATGCACGAGAACCTAATACAACATTTACATGAGTCCTGACTGCTGTAACACCTTTTGAGACGAGTAGACGCATCGCCTCGACCGCACGATAGACAGTGTCATCATAAGTTATTACTCCACGTGCGGTTGCAGAGATCCAAGCTTCAATGGCACCAGATAAATCACCTGTGGGGTTGGGAACACTTTCAGATGTTAGTGCTTTGTCAAGATGCGCATGTGGTTCAGCCATACTGGGTATCACAAGCCATCCGTTTAGATCCGTACCATTTTCAGATGGTGGAGAGGGTTTCTTTAATTCTGTGATGGCTTCTATTCGGTCATCGTTTATGTGGAGGTTCACTAATCTGCCATCTTCCAACCGAGCATTATGAAGAACTTTAAGCATTCCAATTACCCCATTCCATTCCATCTCCCCATGGGCGAAGAAACACTTCATTCGGGCTTGTTTCGATCCCTCTTTCGGGGTAAGGGTCGTCACCTGCAACCGGCACGATCATTCGATGATCGTGCGTGGCGGCATCCACTAGCCTGTCTGCACCTATTTGCCAAGGCAGGTTAGACCAGGCATTCATATAGTGGTGTACTAGCGCCTGCCGACTTGTATCGCTAAGGTTTCTGAGAGATCGATGTAGTAAATAGCCATTGAAAAAAACAGCTGATCCGGCTTTTAGTTCAACGATTTCTTCATCATCTGAGTCGAAACCGTAGCTTTCGTCTGAAAGGTCAAATTCTTCAGTTTCATTATGCGGTCTCGTCGGCCAAAGCTTTCCCATTTTGTGGCTTCCCGGGATGACTCGTAAGCAACCGTTATCCAGGGTTGCGTCGTCTAATGCAATCCAGACACCTACAAGAGAACGGTCTCTAGTAGGGATAAAGCGTTCGTCTTGATGCCAGGCTTGACCTGGGAAGCCAGGAGGTTTGAGAAAAAGCATGGATTGCATGCATTTGACTCTGCCATCCCAGTGGGGGATATGAGCTCCTACGATTATTTGGAGGACTTCTTTGATTTTTGGATGGTCCAGAGTTTCAAAAATTGGGCGTGAAACCCAGTGGGGGAAATGAACAGCTAGGAGCTTAGAGTCTTTGTCTACTAGATTCAACGGGTCTTGAATGGGATAAGTTCCGTCTCGAAATTTAGGAATTTCTGCCTTAATACTTTCTACAGTCGTTTGGTCAAAAATTTCTGGAACGATTAAATAGCCATCGTTAATATATTTTTGAGCCATTAGATCAAGATCCATAGTTTGATGTTATCTACAGGACACAAAGGTGCTTATGTTCGGTGGTCGTACTACAGTTCAAAACTCATAGAAAAGTTTACTTGCAAGTAATTAAGAGGAGAAATTTAGCAAATGAAAGATGGTTTTCGTAGGCTAGTTGTCGGAATAAGTGGAGCTAGCGGAGTCATATACGGAATTCGCATTCTCGAAATATTGCGTGACATCGAAGAAGTGGAAACACATTTGATATTAACGAATGCAGCGAAACAGACAATAGGGATGGAAACCGATTTTTCAGCAGGTGAAGTCGAAAAACTTGCTGATCACTCGTATCCAATTAAAGATATTTCAGCAGGGCCTGCCAGTGGAACATTTCCATGTGACGGAATGATTATCGCCCCGTGTTCAATAAGGACTCTGTCGGCAGTAGCAAACTCGTATAGCTCTGACTTGCTTACAAGAACAGCGGATGTAACCCTGAAAGAAAAAAGACCTTTGGTCTTAATGGTGAGAGAAACCCCTTTTCACTTAGGGCATTTACGTTTGATGCAACAAGTAGCAGAAACTGGAGGGGTAATTTTCCCTCCAGTACCAGCTTTTTACAACAAACATAAAGATCTTGACGAAGTGATTTCACATACTGCCAAAAGAGCGCTGGAGCAGGCAGGAATTAAGATTGAAGAGATGGATAGATGGACAGGGCCTCTTGGTTAAAAAAATGACAGTAGTCGATCAATCGCGTTAGATGAGATACTCGGTTATCCTGTAAGGATGTCAGGAAGACTTGCCGATATAACTGGACCGAATGTCCCAGAGCAAATAAGCGATGATTCTATAATCCTGCTTCCCGTTGGAGCAATTGAACAGCACGGACCTCATTTGCCGATGTCGGTAGACACAGTCATCGCAGAAGAAACTTCCAGTGCTCTTCTTGATTCTGTAGGAGATGAGATAGATCTATGGCTTCTTCCAACATTGTCAATTTCAAAATCAAATGAACACACATGGTCGCCGGGGACTCTTTCATACAGTACGGCCACGATGGTTAGCGTCCTTGATGACATAGCTAGATGTGTAGCTACAACTGCTGCAAGAAGGTTGGTTATTTTAAACGGCCACGGCGGCAACACCTCTCTTCTGATCACAGTATGTCGCGATATACGAGTTGCTCACGAACTTTTGACATTTCTCGTTCACCCCTCTGTTCCTCCAGCATCTGGTGGGACAAGCACCGAAGAGGAGATGGGCATGGGCATTCATGGTGGATTAAATGAAACTTCAGTTTTTTCGTATCTACGACCAGGGGAAACCCGAATGGAAAAAGCTGTTCGTCGTGTTCCTGAGTGGATGGCAGAGAATAAATGGGTGAAATTTGGAGGCAAAGTCCAATTTGGTTGGACAAGCAGGGATTTCGGGAGCGAAGGACTTATAGGTGATCCCACGGATGCAAATCCTGAATTAGGAAAAGAACTTTTCGAATCAGCAGTAGAATCGCTCGCCGATCAACTTCGTGAAATTAGCAATTTCGATTTCGAAGGGAAATGATTTGGGTTCAGAAAAAGCAAAGGCTGAATTCACAATTGAACCGTTCATAGAAGGGGACCCTGGGCCTCATGTGGAAGAGACTATTACTGTCGCCAAACAATCAGGCCTCGATGTCGAGATAGGACCATTTGGCACAACAGTAATAGGTGAACAAGAAAGAGTCTTTGAACTGGTTTCGGAACTGGTAAAAACAGCTATGGATAATGGGGCTTCTCGGATATCGCTCCAAGTGACCTCCATATAAAATAAACTTTTAAAAGTCCCTATCCACACCTGTTAGCAAGATGATCACCGAATCATCAGAATTTATACAATCGTCTTTTTTTGCAGCAATTAGACCTGCAAGTCCGGCAGTTCCAGTAGCGCTAGCAGAAATATCTGTATGATCGGCAACAAGTTTTTTTGCTAAAAGAATATTTTCTTCACTAGCACCCAGGGGTCCTCCAATATCGTCTCCGAAAAGCATGTCCCAAACTAAAGGAAGCCAGTCATAGGTTATGTCATCGAGTATCCCAGTAGCCGCAGAAGAAGGGTTTTCCCATGGTTCCATGTATTCAAGTGGCATTGAAATAGCCTCGGAAAGTGCTTCTAAAGGCTTGTCGCTATTAGCTATCCGGTTAAAAGCAATTGAAAGAGGTGAACAACCGGTTGCCTGAACAGTATTGAGAGCAGGTCTATTTTTCAAAATTCCAAGACTTTTAGCATCGGTTAAAGCTTGAATGGTACTGCTCGCAAGTGCCCCTCCACCCACTTGCACGAGGAGCCTGTCTGGTTTTAAGTCATATCTGCTTAACTGTGTTGATATTTCAAAACCTAGTGTTTTCCCACCATCAATAGTCCATATATTTTCTGTTCCCTGACAGCCAAATGGCAGTGCTCCTTCTTCAAGCAATTCTCGAAACCTCAACATGCATGGATCCCCTGACTCACCACTTTTTCTTTCACAAATCTGAATTTGAGCACCATTGTCTGAGAGTTCATCTAAGAGAGATGTTTCTGCCCAAGTGGGCACATTTACAGTCAGGGTTCTTTTTGCTGCTTTAGCAATTACAGAAGCAGCTAGCGCAGCATTCCCACAGGACGCAATCGTTAGCGGTTTATTCTTTGAAACTTCTTCGATTTCAAGGCGTATAGCTAGACCGAAAAGATGGCGCGCTTTATGACTACCCGATACATTAACGGTCTCATTTTTTGCCCAAATTCCACCATTTTGTCCAATAGCTTCAGAAAGTTCGGTTAAGAGAACAAGTGGGGTTTCTTGAAAACCAATTGCAGCTATTTCGCTGACTGCTTCATCCAAATTTCTCACGATAGTTAGGAAATCTTGATCACTCATTCCCATAGTGGTTGCTAAATGGTAAGACCACAATAGTTTTCGGTACTCGACAAATGGGTTTGAATCCGAAAGGTCATTTTTTATTTCCCAACTTGATTCAGGAGGCAATCCTAGCCAACCGGAATTTTGGTCTAAAAAGTTCACTTCGTTTTGATTAGTCCTGTTTGAGAGTTGAATTCACTGATTAAATCATCCCACACCGGAGCTAACTTCTGTATATGTTTCCAAAATTGCTGGTCTCTTCTTATCTCAAAGTCAGAAAAATCAATTCCTTGTTGCTCGACCCATGTGTAGTAGCCAAGATTGAATATTCGATTACGTCCGACATCATCTAAGAGTTCAACATTGTTCGTATCAGCACCGAGAAGATGTTCATTTACTATCAGACTCGCAGCTTCTGAGTCGAATCCCTTTGGGAATTCATTCTCGAGAAGATGAGTTTTCTCACTCTCATAGAGCTCAGATCCATCTGTAGCAACTGTAACAATCATGTCGTCCGGCCCCAGATCTAGAGTTTTTGCCGTTTTAATTGATGCCAACAAATTGCAAGTAGAAGAAAATCCAAAATGACGGAGTTGATCCACTATTTCTGGAGAAGCCCCTAATTCTTCAACCAGAAAAGATTTGCCTTCTTCGGATGTGAAAACAAGATTCAAGCTATCGGTAGCTTTATCGCTAATCGCCACTATCACATCTGTATTGGTCACGTTGTGTATCAGTGGTATGTGCTTGTCACCGATTCCTTGAATGTTATGCTCTCCGAAACCGTTATAGAGCATTGTCGGGCATTCTAGAGCTTCAACAGCAACAATTTTTGCTCCGTGGTTTTCCTTTAAACGTTCACCGGCTCCTAATGTTCCCGCCGAACCTGAAGCAGCAACGAAACCGGCGAGTCGAAGGTTGCTGTTTTTTTCTTTGTAGTTCAGGAAAATATTCTCTAATGCTCGTCCGGTCACTTCGTGGTGGCCGACATGGTTAGCAAATTCTGAGAATTGGTTCAAAATAAAATTTGTTTCATCTTTTTCCAATTCAGCGCACGCATCATAAATTTCTTTCACGTTGCTTTCTGAGCCGGTAGTGCGTATCACATCGTCTTCGTGAGCGATCCAACGGTCTAACCATTCAAATCTCTCCTTGCTCATATTTTCAGGAAGGACAGCAACCCCTCTACACCCCATAAGACGTGAGATTGCAACTCCGCCTCGTGCGTAGTTGCCTGTTGAAGGCCAGATGGCTCGGTGCTCTGTAGGGTCAAATTGGCCTGTCACGACTCTTGGGACCAAACATGCATAAGCAGCTAAGACCTTGTGTGCTGTAATCATCGGAAATCGGTTACCAAAAGCAAGTGCGATCGGCGCCGCTACTCCAGTAAGTTCCGACGGCAGAACAATATGTTCCGGTAGGGACACAAAATCGCCATTGAGGTCATTTTGCCAATGGACTCTGAAAAGATTTCTTGGATCTGCAGAGTCTTTGTCAATTTTTGACAGCTCTGATTTTGTTTCAGGATCTATTGATCCAGGGCTGGCAAGTTCAGAAAAGGTGGGGAGCACGATTTTCTGATCTCGGAAACGTTTCACACTTCTTTCGTATCTGTCTTTGTCAACAACGTCTGTATGAAGCCCAACTCTTTTTAGATCGAAAGTGTCAGGATCGAAGCTCGGTTTCTCAAACGCGCCTATCCCATTTCCTGATTGTTGTAATGAATCCACATAT
>PBAM01000025.1 GCA_002716285.1 Acidimicrobiaceae bacterium | reverse complement strand
AGCATCCTGAGTTCCGCGGAGGTCAATGATAGGCGACAAACCAAAACACCCTATGGCAACATCTGTAACACCTCTTCTCCAAGGACGACCAAAAGTGTCACTGATTATCACAGCGACACGTACTCCGTGTTTATGAAGGAGAGAATCGTGAATTCTTTTAGCTGACTTATCTGGAAATTTGGGCAAAAGAGCAGCTTGTCCCGATTCCACATTAGACAGGTCGATCCCTGCATTAGCACAAACGAAACCATGTTCAGTTTCGCTAATGATTAGATCACCTCGCCTACGGACAATCCTTACAGACTCTTGTTCGACAATAGGCTTATGTCCAATTTCAGGGTCTATCTCAACAAGACGATTTTCAGCCTTACTCACGATTTTTTGAGTCACGACTATAACGTCTCCATCTACGAGATCAATTGAACTAGCTATCATCCCAGCCAGATCATCGTTAGGAGAGACCTCAGGCATTCCTTTTACAGGAATGACATGGATCCCGTCGTTGTTATAAGAATTCATCTTTTCAATCCTAAAAGAGTTGAACCGAGAGAAGCAGCTATCTGAGAATCAGCCATTACCGTTTCAGTTACTACACAGTCGATTCCGAGCGATTCAATATCCTCAGCGCTGTCAAAATCTGCTGTATCGATTACCAAAGCACTAATCCAATCTTGGTAATATTTTGCCACCCCTTCAACAGATGCCTCATGCCCGAGTTCGTTAAGAAGGCGATCAGCAGGACCTTTAAGAGCAGCGCCCGCAACTATAGGAGAGACAGCAACCACATCTCCCTTCCGTGCCTTTACAGCATCAGAAATCTCAGAAACAGAAAAGATAGGAGCAATAGAAACAAGCGGATTTGAAGGTGCAATTATTACGATTTCCGCTTCCCTTATCGCATCGACAACCCCTGAGGTGGCTTGCGCTTCTGCAGAACCATTGAAACGCACCGATGAGATAGACACATCATGACGGTGCTTCACAAAGTATTCCTGAAATGAAATTTCATCGCCGCTTTCAAGCAAGGTAACCATTGTTTCAACCCGATCTTCAGTCATGGGAAGAAGATTTACAGAAATACCCATAGCAGAAGTGATTTCGGTAGTTATCTCCTTCAAACCCGCCCCTTCAGCCAGTCTGCCAGTTCTATACAGATGCGTTGCTAAATCTCTGTCCCCAAGGTTGAACCAAGTCTGCCCACCAAGTTTTTCAAGTGATTCCATCGCCAGCCAAGTTTCCCCTTTAAGCCCCCAGCCGGTTTCAATATTGTTTACACCTGCCAATGTGTAAACAACGGTGTCTATATCAGGGCAAATGTAAAGTCCGTGCATTATCGCGTCATCGCCGGTATTTACTATTGCAGTTATTTCTTCAGCTGGCACGACATCTTTAAGGCCATTGAGAAGCCGAGCGGCACCAACTCCACCAGCTAGAACGCATATCAATGTAAACCCTCTAAACGACCTTCCAGAAGAGCCATATCAGCATCGACCATCATCCTCACAAGATCCCCAAAACCTACTTTTGGTTTCCAACCGAGAATCTCGTCAGCTTTGCTGGCATCGCCGACTAGGAGATCAACTTCGGCAGGCCTGATAAGTTTTTCATCTACTTTCACATAATCTTCCCAATCAAGATTCAGATGCGAAAAAGCCACGTCACAAAATTCCTTAACTGAATGGGTTTCACCGGTGCAAACGACGTAATCGCCAGCAGTGTCCTGTTGGAGCATTTTCCACATTGCTTCAACATAATCACCTGCGAAACCCCAATCACGTTTTGCATCCAGGTTCCCAAGATGAAGTTCATCAGCTTGACCCAAAGCAATCTGTACAGCAGTATGACTTATTTTTCTGGTAACGAACTCCAAGCCTCGGCGAGGGCTTTCATGATTGAATAACATCCCAGAACTGGCATGAAGGTCGTAGCTTTCACGATAATTAACTGTTATCCAGTGACCGTAGACTTTTGCGACGCCGTAAGGACTTCTTGGGTGGAAAGGAGTTGATTCTTTTTGTGGAACTTCTGCAACTTTGCCGAACATCTCTGATGAGCTTGCCTGATAAAAGCGGATTGAAGGATCGGTAAGTCTTACAGCATCAAGCATTCTCGTAACCCCTAACGCCGTAGTCTCACCTGTAAGAACAGGTTGAGAAAAAGAAGTTTGAACAAATGACTGAGCGGCCAGGTTGTAAACCTCTGAAGGTTCAAAAAACTTTAAAGCCTCAACTATCGACAGCTGATCTAAAAGGTCACCTGAAATGAATTCGACCTGGTCCATCAGATGAGAAATACGTTCGAAGTTAACTGTTGAACTTCGCCGGACCATTCCAGCCACTTCATAGCCTTTGTCCAATAACAGTTCAGCAAGATAAGAGCCATCCTGACCTGTAATCCCGGTGATGAGTGCACGTTTAGACATAGATCTATTCTGCCTTCGGTTCTATAAGAACTTGCGCCCGCCAATACTCAAGAAGGTCTCTTAGGGTGTCTTCAAGTGGGTAAACAGGTGCCCATTGGGTAGTTTCAGCCAGTTTGGAGGAATCTCCGAAAAGTTCGGAAATCTCCACAGGCCTAAAAAGTTCCTCATCCACTTCAAGTTTCATTTCGTGTCTTGCCATCCCGATAATTCTTTCAGCAATTTCCTGCACGGAGACAGAGGAACCAGAGCACACGTTATAGACCTCTCCATTTTCGCCAGAAAGCGAAAGCAGTCTGTAAGCAGCAACTACATCTCTGACATCAGTAAAGTCACGTTTAGCTTCCAAGTTCCCAATTTTCACCACTTCTTCACCAGATAGTTCATTTTCTGCGACACGACAAGCTATAGCAGCACTAACAAAATTTTTACTTTGCCCCGGGCCTATGTGGTTGAATGCTCTTGCTCGAACGACGTACTGGCCGTATCCATCATGCGCCTGCAAGGAAAACAACTCAGCAGCGGCCTTAGAAGCAGCATATGGAGAAACAGGTTTCAAAGCTGTTTCTTCAGTAATGGGAAGGTCTTGAGAGGTGACGGAACCGTAAACATCAGCGCTGGTAATGGTAATAATTTTTTGCACATTTGATTCTCTCGCTGCAGTCAAGACATTAATAGTTCCTTCCACATTACTTTTAAAGGTTTCGTATGGGTCTTTCCAAGAGGCAGCGACATCGGCTTGCCCGGCAAGATGGAATACAACTTCTGGATCAATTCGTTTAAAAAGCTCAGTAAAGTTTTTTAAGTCAAGTAAGTCAGGGCCTCCGGAAGAAATGTCCGTTCCGGACACCTCATCGCCGTTACCTTCTAAATGCTTAATTAAGTGTCGGCCCACGAAACCCGCTGACCCTGTAACTAGTGCTTTCATAGGTTCAAGTTGCCTTCATTCTTCTTTAATATCGAACCTTAGAGGCACATAGGCAAGTAACAACCCTCCGGCAGAACTATGGTTTGTTAAACGTGGAAAAGAACGAAAAAGAAAACCAGAGCAGTGCATTAGAACCAAGAGTGAAAGCCGTCCTTGTTGCTGACGAAAGAAACATCTGGTTAGAGGAAGTTCTTGATGGGTTAGCAGCTCAAGACCTTAAGAAAATAGAATTCTTGCTACTTCTAACGGGTAACGACAAAACAAATTCAGATATTGATGATCTGATCAAAAGAGTAATTCCAGCTTCGAAAATAATCAGGACAGCAAACACGATCAGCTATCCGCAATTAGCGAATGTTGTCCTGCGAGATGAACTAGCAGAATCTAGAGAAAACTTTTTTTTATTCTTAAAAGACGATCTTATTCTTGATGCGACTTGCGTGAGACGAATGGTCGAATTGGCAGTCGAAAGCAATGCAGGAATAGTAGGGCCAAAAGTATTAGATGGAGAAAACCCAAGTCAGCTTGAAGACATGGGGTCGGTTCTGGACAATTATTACTCGCCGGTAGGAAGGTCTGAAAAAGGCGAGAACGACCAGGGACAGCATGACGGAAAAGAGATTTCCGCTACACCAGAATCAGCAATGTTAATAAGATCTGATTTGTTTAGAGCGATTGAGGGATATGACACAGAAATAAATTCACCAGATAACAATGTTGAGATCTGTTTGCGGTCCGACTTAGTAGGAGCAAAAATAGTTTTAGCCTCTAATTCAGTAGCTACCCGGGTAAAAACTCAGACACAGTTTATAACGAAAAATATTGATGTTCTGAGACCCAGACACAGATTAAGAATGGCGCTCAGTGGCAATTTCGGCGCTTCTCTAATTCGTAGCGTTTTTGAATCTATTCCCATAATGATTACTGGAGTTGCATACGGTCTAGTTACCGGAAGGTTTTCTCTTACTTGGGGCCACCTGTCTTCAGTCTGGTGGAATCTGAAACGTTTAAAGTCTNTAAACTCCATGAGAGGCAGAATCAGGGAAAATTATGCCGTCAATACCAGGAACAGAGGTTCCTTGGAGCCCCAACAGCATTCTTTTAGGCGTGCAGTTATAGGNCAGGCTCCTTCAGGNACCGGTCCTGAAGCATTAACTCGAATNAGGTTTCATCAATTATGGGCAGCACTTCTCGGACCAGGTGGTATTGCTCTTTTGGTAGCAGGAGTAATTTTAGGTTTCGGATCTCGACACNTGCTTTCGGAGGGTTTGCCCGTAATCGGTAGATTCCAATTGTTGCCGGCTGACCCATTAGATCTTTTCAGATCATGGTGGTACGGATGGCGTTCAACGGCTACCGGCATGGAGACAGTGGGACCGGATGGGTTGTCAGCACTGGGAGTTTTATTATCAATACTTCCAGGCGANGACCAACTCCTATGGTCCTGGATGGTTGTTGCTGCTATTCCTATTGGTGCAATTGGTGTCTGGAGATTGGTAAGGCCAATTGGCGGTGGTAGATCACGAGCTGTTGCCTTCCTTGTGTATCTCTCTATTCCTTTGCCATACGATGCTTTAAAGGAAGGNAGACTGACACCTTTAGCCATATACGCTTTACTNCCTTGGCTNGCTAAACGGATGGCTGTCTCCCAAGGGATTTCACCGTATGGTTCAATTGGAGGCCAACCAGGACCGGGGATAAAAGAGCGAACACAACTAACGGACGGGTTGCTTACAGGGTTGCTCCTAGCCTTAGGAATAGCGTTCGACCCAGTCTTTTTAATACCAGNTGTAACGATATTCGCGGGCCTTTTTGTCGGTAGCCTCCTGTCAGGCACAACAAGCGGAATTAGCAGGTTATTAAAGTCATTTTTCTTATCTNTATGCGTGGCGTCACTATTACACTTCCCGCTAATANTTGATCTCTTAACGGGACGACCAGCAAGCTCACTAATCGGATTTGAAGTTTGGAAAAAAGGTTCACTAGGACCTTCAGGAATNTTTAATTTNGACACCGGAAACTTTTCGAACAGTTCATTTACCTGGTCGCTTCTTATTGTTGCAGCATTCGCGTTGCTGGTTGGAACAGGAAAGCACCTTTTTCTCGGTGTTCGGTCTTGGTTNATTATTATTATTGGTTTTTGCGCCGTATGGTTTGCCGATCAGGGATGGTGGCTGGGGAGAACACCAGAAGAAGAAACTCTTTTTGTCCCTGTAGCAGTTGGGCTGGCTTGGGCATCGGCAATAGCAGCAGCGGGTATAGGTAGTGATTTAACAAATCCGACACCGAAGAAAATTTATTTACGTAAAATCTCAATTGGTGTCGCTGCATTGGCATTAGGGGCGAGTGCTATACCTATTCTTTCAGGATCTCTGGATGGTTCCTGGGGAACGCCACGAAAAGAACTTTCTTCAGTTTTATCTTCTGTGGTAGGCGCAAGTCCCACTAAAGGTGAAGTTAGCAGAGGAGGAGAGAATCGGATTGTTTGGATAGGCGAGCCTTCAATATTGCCTGCTACGGCATCAGTATTCACAGAAGATGTTGGGCTGGCTATTACTGACGGACTTCCAGATATTACAGATCAATGGCCGTATCAACTTGGTGAGAACAAAGGAGCCTTGGAAATCCGAAAAGGAATAGCAAAGGCAATTGCAGGAGACACGAATCGTCTAGGTGAAATCTTAGGAAAATGGGGAGTGAAACATCTAATTCTTGTGGAAGGCATAGCTCCGGTCCCATACCAGGAAAGAAGATTTCATCTGCCTAGTTTCTATGAGGCAGCTCTTACCAGACAGCTGGACCTTGCGCGCACTGAAGGGCTAAATAGCGCAGTGACAATTTTTGAGAATACAGCTCATGAGGCCGTCCATGCAGTTGTCAGAGACAGCAATAGAAAAGTTGTACCAGCAGAAGTAGCAAGAATAGGTTGGGATGACTATTTGGTCCTTAGTAACGCTGACGGTGCATTTCGTTGGATGCTAGAGCCGGTAGGAAGCTGGAAAATTTACAATAGTGGAGGTGAAACTCCAATATTGAGGGCAGGAGATGAAGGAGGACTGCCAACCAGAAGATCAGTCAGAGTTGCCTCTGANACAACCTCTCTACTTCAGTTAGATGGCACAGCATCGAAAGCTCGGCATCGTTTACAAATCGCCTTGTTGATTATCGTTCTTTTGGTTACAAACTGGTCCCGTTTACGACCAGATAGGAGTGAGTTGTGAAAGCATTCCGCTTACCTACTTTTCTCTTGATGAGTGTTCTTTTAGTTTCCGTATTTGTTTTTTCGATTGAAAGAGATGAAGGGGTTGAAGGCATTCCGTTACCCGTTTACCCAGTAGAAGTTTCAACAGCCGGAGAATCAGGTGATCTCTGGTTTTGTGTAGGACCTACCGGAGAACTGGACGGAATCAGTGAAAGAANAATNACTCTCACAAGTTTTTCTAAGGCAGATACGTTTGGTCGCGTCATCATCGCAGATGATTTGGGCAATGACATAGAAAGAGAAATACTCCTAGAATCTGGGCAAAGTTTCGACATCAAACCTGAACAATCTGTTCCAGGTGCAAAATGGGCTGCCGTTACCATTGAAATTCCCAGCGGAGAGGTTCTTGTTAAACAGCAGATCACCGGCAATGGACTAGATGTAGAACCTTGTGTNACCACCACTTCTGATTTCTGGCATTTGCCTTGGTCTTCAACTCTACGACCAGGCAATGAAGCATCTTTACTTTTTTACAACCCATTTCAGGCACCTGCAGTTGCAGACCTGCATTTCGTTGGTGACGTCGGCCGTCGTGAAACTTTGGATTCCCAAGGTGTTGTTATACCAAGTCGTTCTTTAGTCGTTTTTGACATCACTACTCGAATACCAGATTCATCGGTAGTTTCCGCAACAGTTGATGTCAGAGTGGGACAGTTGGTTGTCGCTCGAATGCAGACAGCAGGAGAAGGCATTCGAAAAGGTTTAGATTTGGTTTACGGCTCAAATAGGGCAGCCGGAAGGGTTTTTCTTACCGGCTATGAACAGGGGCCAGGAGGTACTGAACTAATTTCGATTCTCAATCCGAATAATGAATTCGTGGAAGTAGAGATCAGTTTCTTTGGTACTGGCGTGCAGAATACACAACCAAGAAAATTAGAATTAAGGGCTCTTCAACGNCAAGTTTTGGAACTGGAAACGTTTGAGAGTGACAATGCCACTTATGGNGTGGAGGTTAAATCTTTNGACGGTCAACCTATAGCAGCATCTTTCATTTCGTGGAAAGGCAAAAGCTCGGATGAAGAGTCATTAGATACTGGATTAACTACTCAAAATGGAGTTGATCTGGCTGCGCGAAATTGGAAGCTGCTACTTGAAAACAGTTCTTTTGAAAGTGGTTATCTGTCTGTTTTCAATCCCAACTCGAAAACTATAGCTTCTATTAAATTTTCCAACCAAGAGTCTTCCTTGCCTTTGGGAGTGCCTGATCAAATTGAGCTTGATGGCTTAGAAAGTGTTTCATTCCCAATAACGGATAGCTCCATCGAGGCTTTAGATATTGATTCGACCTCACCAGTATTAGTTGGTGTGGTAGGCCGTAACTCTTCTGGATTTTATTTTGAAAACGCTGTAGCGATTTCAAAAACTTCAGAGACTCCAGTACCTTAATCAGACTGCTGGGTTTCAAAAATAACGGTTTCAATTGACTTTTTAACTTCACCGAAGTCGATGGGTCCGAGATGACTGGACCTTACTACTCCAAATTTGTCAACCAGTAAAAGCATCGGAACAGCATCTATGTCATATTTTTCATGCAAGCCNCTATTNGTTTCTGCGGCTACTTCTTGAATTGCAATCCCTAATGAAGNGAGTTTCATGCCCTCAGTCACTACAGGTTTACACGTTTCACAAGNTTCGGATGAAAAAATCACTACAAGCCAAGGCTCATTAAGGAATCCAAAATCTTCTCTACGCAAATGTCCCGGGATGGACCAGCCGCTTGTCACAAAATTTCTATAGTTTAATTTCCTTAACAAAACAGCAGCGAGGAAAGCTCCAGAGGAAAGTACTACTAAGACGATCAGTCGTGACATCGTTGGTTAATCTACTGTGGCCGCATCCTCGATGCTCTCCGTGTTTGAATCTCCATTAGCGGCTC
This sequence comes from Acidimicrobiaceae bacterium, assembly GCA_002716285.1. Classification (GTDB taxonomy): domain Bacteria; phylum Actinomycetota; class Acidimicrobiia; order Acidimicrobiales; family MedAcidi-G1; genus MedAcidi-G1. The sequence continues at coordinate 8,740 of PBAM01000025.1, read as the reverse complement.
GGATAAGTCTGGTGACTTCATCTCCACTAATAGTTTCATGTTCAAGTAGAGCTCTAGCAATTAAGTCAAGAGCGTTTCTGTTCTCGTCAAGTAATTTACGACAAGCGTTTTCTTGCCTGACAAGTATTTTTTGAACTTCTTCGTCAATGACTCGAGCTGTTTCATCGCTATATTCACGACCTGCCATCAAGNCATCCCCTAGAAAGACCTGACTCTGGTTTCCCCATGCCATTGGCCCCACTTCATCTGACATTCCCCATTCGCGCACCATTTTTTTAGCAAGTTCGGTCGCCCCTACGAGATCATTGTTGGCGCCAGTAGAAGCAACTCCGAAAACTATTTCCTCAGCGACCCTTCCACCCATACGAACAGTCAGGGAGTCTTCTATATAGTTTTGTCTGTAAATATGTTTCTCTTCTTCAGGCAACTGCATAGTCACTCCAAGAGCCATACCACTAGGGATTATCGTGACTTTGTGCAAAGGGTCCGTGTTNGGCAAGAGGGCAGCNCATAGNGCGTGACCTGCTTCATGGTAGGCAATTGCTTCTTTTTCATCGCTTGTAAGTGCCAGTGAGTCACGTTTCTGGCCCATCAAAATTCGGTCTCTCGCTACTTCAAAATCTTCAGCTCTGACAGAGTCTGCATTGTCTCTAACGGCAGTGAGTGCAGCCTCATTGATTAGATTGGCTAGNTCTGCACCACTCATGCCGGGTGTTCCACGTGCAACAACATTTAAGTCCACATCATCAGAAATTTGTTTTCCTTTCGCATGAACTTTGAGAATCTCCTTTCGATCTTCAAGCTCAGGTAGAGGAACAACTATCTGCCGGTCAAATCGCCCAGGTCGCAGCAAGGCCGGATCTAATATGTCAGGNCTGTTTGTTGCGGCCATCATCACTATTCCTTCACTNCCCTCGAAACCATCCATTTCTGAAAGCATTTGATTCAGTGTCTGTTCGCGTTCGTCGTGACCTCCTCCAAGCCCCGCACCACGTTTACGACCAACAGAGTCGACCTCATCAATAAAAATTATTGCACTTCCTAATTTTCTTGCAGATTGAAAAAGGTCACGTACCCTACTTGCTCCTACACCGACAAACATTTCCATAAAATCGGAGCCAGTCACCGAAAGAAATGGAACACCTGCCTCTCCTGCTACTGCACGAGCAATCAGTGTTTTACCAGTTCCTGGAGGACCTACTAGAAGAACGCCTTTGGGAACTTTCGCTCCTATCTCAGCGAATTTTTTTGACTCGGTCAAAAAGTCAACTATTTCACGGATCTCTTGTTTCACACCTGCATAACCGGCAACGTCGTCAAANGTGGTGCCNGGTCTTTCAGTTGAGTAGAGCTTCGCTTTGGAGCGCCCTATAGACATCATTCCAGTCATTTGGCCTTGAGCTCTTTTATTGATCCACCAGAAGAAAAGTATTATCAACCCTACTGGGAGAAGCAGAGGTAACCAGGTTTGAAAGAACCCTGGCTGAGGGGTGCTAAATTTTATAGACGCATCACTTTCAGCCAACAGCCTCCTGTCTTCGTCAGACAGTTCAATTGGCCCAGTTGTTTTTTGTTCCAATCCAGTTTCGGATTCGAAATTGATTTGTCCCGTTCTGTTGTCTATTTCAACTTTGGAAATATCTCCATCCGCAACTTTTGTAAGAAAACGGTCATATGGAATTTCTTCTATTTCATTTCCTGGCAAAATATTGGGCAGAAGTATAAAAGATGCTAACGCACCTAAAACAAGCCAAGGAAACCAACGCGATAATCCTGATCGCTTAGGATCATCGGGAGACTCAGTTTCGTTTGAGTNTGGTTCTGAAGATTTACCCATATCTATATCGTACGGGCTATTTTTGAGGTTCTACTTAACATAAGTGGTTAAGTCAACGAAGACGGTCATTAAGATCAAAAGATGAGACAAGAAGACTCTGCTGAAACCCCTATAGAACAGCCTTGGGGGGTACGTCATGTCATCTTTGGATGGCTACTTGGACAGGTCTCAGTGATATTGGTGTTTGTAGCGATCAAAGCTGTGAGTAGCAGTATCGATTTAGATGACCCGTCTTTAGATGTAATTGCAATTTTGCAATCTGCTTTATGGGTCGGAACTCTTGGGATTCCCTTGTGGTTGCATTTCATTAAGGGTNTTTCTTGGAAAGATTTCGGATGGGGATTTCAAAAAAACGACATTTTTTCAGGATTACTGATAGGACTCGGAACTCAAATAGCAGCTGGTTTGTTGTACTTACCGTTGAAGCTAATTTTTGATGATCTTGATGTGTCGGAACCTGCAAGGGAGTTAGTCGACAAGGCTACGGGCTTTGGAGTTTTTCTTTTGTTTTTAGTTGTCGTCGTCGGAGCGCCACTAGTCGAGGAGTTATTTTTTAGAGGGTTGACTTTAAAAGCTTTTGAGAAAAAAATGAGCAGTCGTTTAGCTCTGCTNCTCTCATCTCTTTTTTTTGCGATTGCTCATTTGCAACTAATACAATTCCCGGCCTTGTTTTTATTTGGTCTCGTGGCTGGCTATCTAGTAAAGAAGTATGATCGTCTGGGTAGAGCAGTGTGGGCACATGTTGGTTTTAATGCCACCACAGTAGTAGCACTTCTATTGCAAGGTTGAAGTCTAAAATGGATAAAACAGATTTCAGAACTTTTTCCGAAACGAACAGTTCGCTCAAGCCAGATATCAAAACCAAAGTATTAGAAAAGTTAATTGAGGTTCAAGTCTTATCTTGGGTGTCGGCTTTCTCAGTTTTTCTCTCTTGTTTTTTTGTTTTATGGGTGCTCAATCCGGAAGGTGCTCTATTTAAACTATCCACTCCAACAGGGGGCGACCTGGGAGCACATGTCTGGGGTCCCGCTTTTTTAAGAGACGAATTGCTTCCGAACCTCAGGCTTTCAGGGTGGGCTCCTGATTGGTACGCGGGATTTCCGGCTTACCACTTTTACATGGTTGTCCCAATGTTGTTTATTGTCGTTTTGAACGCAGGACTCGTTCTACCTTTATTAATTCTGGCAATAGGTTTGATTTCTTTTACAGTTTTCAAGTTGGTTGCACAAAACCCCAAACACTGGCGCTCTGCTTTCTTTCCTACCATCTGTTTACTTCTTTTAATAATCCCTTTTCACTACGGTTTTGCATTCAAATTGGTTACGGCAGCGGGTTTGATTCTTATGCCTTTTGCAGGTTGGAGAATGGGACGGTTAGCCGGTTTGCCCGAACCAACACCAGCTTTGTTGGGAGCCTCAACTCTTGCGTTCATCTTTGACCGTTCCTTCAACATTATGGGCGGCAATTTGATGTCAACAATGGCAGGAGAGTTTGCGTTCACACTTGCAATTACATTTTGCCTCATATATATCGGAATGCTTCTTAGAGGCGTGGAAACGGGAGAGAAAAGAGCTGCGGCAGCATTATTATTGGCATTGACGGGATTATGTCATTTATTAGTAGTTTTCTTCGCTCTTATAGTCTCGTTTGTTGCAGTAGCAACCCGCTTGAGCAGAGCCTCAGTGCGATGGATCNCTGAAGTGGGTTTGCTCTCAGGTTTGATATCTGCCTTTTGGGTTCTCCCTTTTTGGTGGCATAGATCCCATTTGAATGACATGGGTTGGGAAAAGCTGACATCATATAGTTCCTACCTCTGGAGCCGTGATCAACTTGCAGCGGATTTTCTTACAAACGACCCGCCACTTCAATTAGCAATTGTATTAGCGGCAGCAGGAGCCGTTCTTTCTCTCGTCTTTAGACGCCGTCTCGGAGTGGTTCTAACAATTTCAGTCATCGNTTTAGCTTTAGCTTTCATTTACCTACCTGAAGGNCGCNTNTATAACGGAAGATTACTACCTGCTTATTATCTGAGCATTTATCTCCTAGCAGCTATAGCAATTGCAGAAACGATACGCATTTTAGGTTTTTTAGTGCAAAAAGCAGCTAAAGGAAAAGAGAGAATTGGAAATTTAGTGTCCGGAAGTATTGGGTTTCTAGTTGTTGTACTTTTCATATTTTATCTAGCAGTCCCCCTAAGAGTTCTGCCAGGGGGAAAGATGCACGGAAACGCTTATCAATGGATGGGGTATGAAACTGAGGATCTGAACATAGGTCGTTCATGGGCCTTATGGAATTTTGAGGGTTATGAAACTCGAACTGGGGACTCAACAGGTGGAGGTTGGGAGGAATTAGCAGGTTTCGTGATCACGATGGANGATCAAGCCAGAGAGTACGGATGTGGTCGCCTGATGTGGGAGTATTCGAGTGAGCTGACTAGATATGGAACGCCCATGGCGCCCATGCTGATGCCACATTGGACAGATGGCTGCATNGGTTCCATGGAGGGTTTGTACTTTGAGTCATCCACAACCACACCTTTTCACTTTCTTATTCAATCTGAACTTTCAACCGCTCCATCAAGAGCGCAACGGGATCTCCCATACAGATCTTTTGACATCGATGCAGGGATTGACCATCTCCAACAATTNGGAGTGAAGTATTATGCAGCCTCTTCACAAGTTGCGACTGCTAAGGCCCAACAGCATCCAGCCCTAAATGAAATAGCTAATAGCGGCCCGTGGACTATTTTTAAGGTAAAAAATTCTGAACTGGTAGCCCAATTAGATTTCGAACCTGCGATTTTCGACCACTTGAAACATTCAGAATGGTTGAATCCATCTGTTGAAGTTTTCCAAGAAGGTTCACAAGCGGTGGTGAGAACTCTGGGAGGAATGAACCATTGGCAACATGTGGACCTAGAGGGAGAGCCAGAGANGATCGGGTTGCCTCAGGTTGAGGTCTCCGGAATCAACGTTGATACTGATCGCATAGAATTCAAAGTAGACAAAACAGGGGTACCGGTAATGGTGAAAACTTCTTATTTCCCCAATTGGAAAGCTAAAGGAGCTGAAGGACCGTGGAGAGCGACACCGAACCTCATGGTCGTAGTCCCAACAGAAAAAGAAGTNAGTTTAGAATATGGTAGGAGTCCAATNGAAATCGTATCTATTCTTTTAACTTTGGCTGGTTTAATTTCTCTAGCTTTCGTAGCTCGCAAACCAAATTCCTTGGATTTTTCCTCTCCGTGGTTTGATTTAAATCTGATTCTTCCGGACATTGATAAAAGGTTNAATNAATGGTCTAAGAGCAGCTCTGGAGAAAACCAAATAGAAACCTCTGAGATGCTGCATGAAGAAGTTCAGTCATGAATATTTGGTTGAGACGTTTCGCTTTTGTTGGACTAGCAGCGACCGTAATTGATATAGGCGCAGCGGTTCTATTGATGCAAATGGGTTTACCGACTGCAATGGCAGATGTACTGGCTTTAGTTTTGGCGGCAGTAGCCGCAAGGACATTGCACGAGAAAATCACTCTAATAAATGACCCTCATGCACGTTGGATCAGAAACATAAAAGTCTTCGTGTCCGTAGTCGTTATTGCTGCAGTGATTGATTTGATTATTCTAATTTCATTAGATCCAGGCAAAAGTTGGAAAGCCTGTTTCACGGCAAAACTCACAGCCGTTTTAGGTGCAGCTGTAGCAAGAGGTATTTCTTATAGATTTGTGCTTTTTCGTGAATTCAGAAACCNACAGATGAAACCAAATGCTGAAAATTTAACTAATAAGACACCTCGTATCAGTCTTATCATCCCTGCATTCGAAGAAGCCGACAGAATTGCCGAAACCTTATCTACGGTCGATTCAGAGTTGAGGTCATCTTTACAGAAGAGTGATGATATGGAAGTCATCGTTGTAGATGACGGCTCCGAGGATACAACATCAGAAATCGCGAGACAGGCAGGAGCGGATGTCGTAATAAGGCTTGAAGAGAACAAAGGCAAAGGAGCGGCAGTTCGTGCCGGCGTGCAAAAAGCAAACGGTTCAGTTNTTGCCTTTACGGATGCTGATCTTGCATATAGCCCTAGGCAAGTTTTGAAACTGGCAANTCTGGTTGAATCAGGCTACGACATGGTCGTAGGGAGTCGTCAACATATTGAAACAAAAAATCTAGTCAGAGCAGGAAGATTCCGGGAGATAGGTGGAAGGTTGATAAACATAGCCACTTCTGGACTCCTACTCGGTCATTACAGAGATACTCAGTGTGGACTTAAGGCATTTAAATCACAAGTTGCCAAGTCATTATTCGCTGCAGGAACACTTGACGGTTTTTCTTTTGATGTCGAGTTGTTTCATCTGGCGGAAAGATGGAACTTGAGTTTGACGGAAGTTCCTGTTGAGGTAGAAAACTCGCAAAGATCGTCAGTGAGCGCATTTCGTGATGGGATATTTTTGCTTTTAGACCTCATAAGAATCCGACAGAGAGCTAGAAGAGGTGCTTATCCAGAAAGTGGAATAGCTCAAATTTCGGGTTCCATTCATTAGAAACAGGAAAGGTAAAGCAATGGCAAAAGCAGAAAATGTTTTTAAAGCCTATGACATCCGCGGAATTTTCCCTGAAGAGGTAAATGAAGAACTTTTTCGAAATATAGGGAGATCGTTCTCCATTTTCATTAAAAATAAAATGCAAAGAAACACTTCAGTAATTGTCGGAAGAGATATGAGAAATAGTAGTGAATCTTTAGCGGACGCTTTTGCTGCTGGAGTGATGGATCAGGGTCTGAACGTTGTTGACATAGGACTTGCATCCACAGATATGTGTTATTTCGCTTCGGGCGATTTTGATTTTCCGGCAGCCATGGTAACTGCCAGTCATAATCCAGCAGAGTACAACGGGTTAAAAATGTGCATGAACCAGGCTCGACCAGTCGGGCAGGATTCAGGATTGAAAGAAATATTACAAATAGTCAATACCTCACCGCAAAGACAAGCAGAAACTGGAAGTATAGAAACAGTCGATGTCCTAGATGATTTCGCGACTCATGTCTGTTCAACCATTGACACATCAAATTTGAGTGGCCTTAAGGTTGTAGCTGACACAGCGAATGGCATGGGCGGGTTGATCCTTCCNCCAGTTTTCAGCAAACTGCCTTTTGAACTAGAGATTCTTTTTCCTGAGTTGGATGGCAATTTCCCGAATCACCCAGCGGATCCCTTGCAGCAGGAAAACCAAGAATATTTAAGACAGAGAGTACTTGAGGCGAGTGCAGACGTAGGTTTGGCTTTTGANGGTGATGCCGACCGNGTTTTTTTACTCGATGAGAGGGGAAAGCCCGTTTCAGGGTCTCTTACCACTGCGCTTATCGCTGATCAGATTCTTGAAGAAAGACCAGGCGAGTCAGTGATCTATAATCTGATCTGTTCGAAAGTTGTACCAGAAGTGATTCATGAGCATGGAGGCACNGGAATACGTAGCCGTGTCGGTCATTCATTTATTAAGCAACTAATGGAAACGCATGATGCAATATTTGCTGGAGAGCATTCGGGTCACTATTATTTCCGAGAAAATTACAGAGCCGATTCGGGAGTGATAGCAGCTTTAGTGGTATTGAAAGCTTTATCTCAGCATCAGGGTAAGTTAAGTGAATTGTTAGAACCATTCAACAGATATGAAAGCTCTGGTGAATTGAANTTTTCAGTCCCTGATGTGGANGTCTCTATAAATCNANTAGCAGAACACTATAAGATNTCGATAGTTGACTGGTTAGATGGNCTCACAGTCGATTTAGGTGATTGGTGGTTTAATNTAAGACCATCGAACACTGAGCCTCTTCTTAGACTAAATATTGANGCAAATAACAATAAAATATGTGCGCAAGCAATAGAAGAGGTTAGAACTCTTTTATCCCAATAACCTAAATANAAGTAGTTAGGAGAAAGTATGCCCCTCGATCCCATGTTGCTAGAGATTTTGGCCTGCCCTGAAGACAAGGGGCCGTTATTTTATTTAGAAGNTGAAAACTCTCTTTATAATCCAAGATTACGAAGGATCTACCGTATAGAAGATGACATTCCGATCATGCTCATAGACGAAGCAGATGAAGTTGACGATAACGAACACAAAAGAATTATCGAAAAAGTCGAGTCAGATGGAATCTCATTCACTTTTGAAACTTAATTAAATAACAATGCCTCTTCTAGAAGGGACCCTCAAACATTATGACTGGGGCTCCAAAACATCGATTGCAGAATTAAGGGGGGTNCTCCCCAGTGGGGAACCAGAAGCAGAGCTTTGGTTTGGATCTGAAAACAACTTTCCGTGGCTGGTGAAAATCCTCGCAATACAAAAACCTCTGTCTCTCCAACTGCATCCAAACACCGAACAGGCAGTCAGAGGATTTGAAACTGAAGAAGCGAGAGGGATAAAACAAGATGACCCCAAGCGGCTATACCGCGATAAAAAGNCNAAGTCAGAACTGGTGTGNGCGCTGACNCCATTTAAAGCATTTTGTGGATTACGCAACATNGATTCTGCAATTGAAGCAGCAGAAATATTTGACTTNCCTAAAGGGCTTTTTTCTCCTTTGTTGACAGACGGGGGAAAGGGTTGGAGCCAAGTCATCTCTGATCTTCTTTCCGAAGAATGGAATCAAGAAATTGACAGTTTACTTAACCGTTGTAAAGGTGACATGGACGACAATTGGGCGAAAGTAGCTAATGAAATCGTCAAAATTTCAAAAATACACAAAACAGATTCATCCATAATGATCTTGCCTTTTATGAACTACCACGAATTAAACCCCGGTGATGCCATGCATGTTGAACCTGGGGTCGCCCACATTTACCTTCAAGGCATGGCAGTTGAAGTCATGGAACCGGGAGACAATGTGGTCAGGGCTGGTCTA
>PBAM01000024.1 GCA_002716285.1 Acidimicrobiaceae bacterium | reverse complement strand
TCCTCACCAGAATCTTCCTCACCAGAATCTTCCTCACCAGAATCTTCCTCACCAGAATCTTCCTCACCAGAATCTTCTTTCAAGGATCGAGCCTTCTTATTTTTTGATTCTGGTTCGTCCTCCAAATCTGTCTCTGCTACAAGATTCTTTCTTTCATCTCTCAATTCGACACGACTTTGAAAAGCTTCTAACTCTTCCTCTGAATACCGCGAAACAACCACGGTCAGATGACAAGTTCTTTTAAAAATTGAAGTTGCACGTCCGCGTGCTCTAGGTCTAAACCTTTTTAAGGTAGGTCCCTCATCAGCGAAACACTCTGAAACAAAAAGTTCTTCTTGAGGAATTCCATTATTATTACCAGCATTCGCCACCGCTGAATGCAAGCAACCAGAAATAACATCTGAGACCGATCTTTCGCTAAAAGCCAAAATTTCATCAGCTCGCCCGACAGACTTGTTGCGAATTTGATTTAACACAGGTCTGGCCTTATGAGCAGAAACACGTGCATAACGGACAACTGATCGCGTGCTTTCACGGTTTTCAATCTTGGACAAAGAACCATCTAAGGAAACCATTAGCTTATAGCCCTCTCTTGGCCACTATGAGAACGGAACGTTCTTGTAGGTGCGAATTCTCCTAATTTATGACCGACCATCGATTCTGTGATAAATACAGGAATATGTTTTCTACCATTATGGACTGCGATCGTATGGCCCAACATGTCTGGCACAATTGTTGAACGGCGGGACCAGGTTTGAATTACCTTCTTCTCTCCTGAACCATTCATACCATCTACTTTTTTTAAGAGATGATCATCAACGAAAGGGCCTTTCTTTAAACTTCGTGGCATAACTTTCTACCTCCGTCCTCTTCCGCGACGACGTCTAACAATCATCTTGTCGGAATGTTTTCCTCTTTTTCGAGTACGTCCTTCTGGCTTACCCCAAGGGGAAACAGGGTGCCGACCACCAGATGACTTTCCTTCGCCACCACCTAAGGGGTGATCTACCGGATTCATAGCAACACCACGTGATTGCGGTCTTACACCTTTCCATCTATTACGTCCGGCCTTTCCAATACTTATCAATTCATGTTCTTGGTTGCCGACTTCTCCTATTGTCGCACGACAGTCGATCCTGACTCTACGCATCTCGCTACTTGGCAGACGTAAAGTTGCAAAATCTCCTTCTTTAGCAACTAATTGGACACTAGAACCAGCGCTACGCGCCAGTTGACCTCCACCCTCCGGGTGNAACTCAACGTTATGAATAACTGTTCCAACAGGAATGTAACGAAGAGGTAATGCATTCCCAGAACGTATTTCACTTCCTTGTCCTGATCTAAGNACGTCACCTACTTCAACACCACGTGGAGCCAAAATATAACGCTTCTCTCCATCGTGATAGTGCAATAACAAAATTCTGCAACTTCGATTTGGATCATATTCAACAGCAGCAACAGTTGCTGGAACACCATCTTTATTCCGTCTAAAATCAATTACCCTGTACTTCTGTTTGTGACCGCCTCCACGATGACGCGANGTTTTACGACCGTAATTGTTACGTCCACCGGTAGAAACTTTTTTCTCAACCAAAGTTCGCTCAGGAGTCGTTTTAGTTATTTCAGAGAAATCTGCAACCGTTTGGAATCGTCTTCCAGGGCTAGTTGGTTTACGTTGTCGCTGGGGCATGGATCAGACCTCAAACAATTCGATAGAGTCGCCTTCTGCAAGGGTCACATAGGCTCTTTTTACATCAGGACGTTTGGACATAGTTGGTTTGCGGCGATTTCTTTTTAATTTTCCTTTGCGATTCAAAGTATTAACTTTCAAAACACTCACATCGAAAATCCTTTCAACAGCATCTCTAATTTCTGGCTTAGAAGCGGATTTATGAACTTCAAAAGCAAAAACATTTTGCTCTAAAAGAGCAAATGATTTCTCCGAAACTATCGGCCTAAGAATCACATCTCTAAGGTCCTTCATGATTGTGAACTTTCATCTGTCGCATCTTCTGAAATCTCCGACGAAATGGCGTCTGGCAAGGTATTCTTTGTGAACACAACCCAATCACTTACTAAAACGTCATAAGCGTTTAATTCACCCGGTGATATGACGTGTACTCGATCTAGATTTGCAAAACTTTTCCAAGTGTTTGAATCGTTTTGATTGACAACAAGCAAAACTCTACCCTCTAAATCCAATGCCTCAAGAGCCGCTACTGCTGTTTTAGTTTTTGGTAATTCAAAATTCCATTCGTCAACAACTAAAACACGTTCTGATGCTGCTCGATCAGAAAGAGCAGACTTTAATGCCAAACGAACCATTTTTTTAGGGGTTTTCTGTGAATAATCACGCGGCTTGGGTCCTAACGCAACTCCACCACCACGCCACTGAGGGGAGCGAATTGAACCATGCCTAGCACGACCAGTGCCCTTTTGGCGCCAAGGTTTTGCCCCTCCACCTCTAACTTCTGCTCTTGTCTTAGTGCTCTGGGTCCCACTACGTCTAGCGGCTAGTTGCGCAGTAACCACTTGGTGCATAACTGCAACGTTAGGATCAAGACCAAAGGTTTGAGGATCCAAATTAATTGTGCCAGTTTTAGAGCCAGTTAAATCTTTAACATCAACAGCAACCATCAAACTGCTCCCTTTACTGCGTCTCTAATTAAAACAGTGGAACCATTCGGACCAGGTACTGAACCCTTGATCAGCAAGAGTTCTTTTTCAGTATCTGCTTGTACAACTTGAAGATTTAAAATAGTTGTTTTTTGATTACCCATTCTTCCTGGAAGTTTTTTACCTTTAAAAATTCTTGATGGTGTTGCACATTGACCCACTGCTCCAGGTTTACGATGAACCTTATGAGCACCATGAGAAGCTCTTTGCCCTTTAAAGCCATGCCTTTTCATAACTCCCGCAAAACCTTTTCCTTTGCTCACTGAAGTAACATCAACTCTTAAATTTTCAGAAAGAGTTTCAACAGTTAGTTCTTGCCCCACTTCGTATCCATCAACGTTGTCCAAACGAAGCTCCACTAACTTGACTCCTGCATCAACCCCATTCGAGGCAAAATGACCTGCTTCTGGTCTTGTTAATTTTTGCTGATCCTTTTCTCCAAANGTGACTTGGAGNGCACTGTATCCATCACGTTCTGTAGTTTTAACTCGTACGACACGATTCGGTCTGATGCGCAGAACTGTGACAGGGATCACGGAATTATCTTCATCCCACACTTGGGTCATTCCGACCTTTTCTCCCACTATTGCTTTACTAGCCATTTTTTTTCCTACGCACACCAAACGGATGCTCGTTAATTTGTATCTATGTAATTCCATGCAAACGCTCCGCTCGGGAAACCCCNGCGGAGCGCTGATTTCGGTTGTGCCATTCGGTTCCAACCTATTTTGGTGGGCCTCAATGGACGTCAGCTTTAGGTGTTAAAACAACAGACACCGACTGATAACGATACGGCGCATAATCACATGGCACAACCGAAAATCCCTTTAATAATGAGAACTTTGACTCAAATATCCCATTTCAACGACTCTTTTAGAAGTACCGTCTGTTTAGTTGTAAATATAAAAAAACACCTACAGGTGAAATCCTTGGAAAATCAAGCAAAAGACAGCGAAAAATTACCAAAGTGGNTAATTAAATCAATAGCGACTCTCTTAGGGGGATTTGCCCTTCTTTGGTATTTTCGTGAAGTTATTTCTGCACTAAGACCCCTACTAATAATTCTTTTAGTTTCTCTATTTCTCTCTTTCGCTCTAGAACCGGCAGTAAACAGGCTTGAAAAATTAGGATTAAAGAGAGGTCTTGGAACAGCTTTAACTTTTCTAGCGTGCTTTGCCGCTCTAGGCGGTTTTGGTTTTCAAGTCGGATCTCTTCTTGCTGATCAAGTAACTGAATTTAATAATAATATCCCAACCTATCTAGCTGATATCGACGAATTTCTTGATGATAATTTTGGAATTGAAAACGCCACCTCAGATTTACAAGAAAAATACGACTCTGGAGCTTTAGCACAATGGCTCGGTGATTTCGCTGACGACCTTGCACGTTTCGGAACAACCGTGGCGAATGTACTATTCCAACTTTTTACAATTGCTCTTTTCTCTTTTTATCTAGTAGCTGAAGGGCCAAAAGTTAGAAGACTTGTATGTTCTTTTCTTGCTCCACGGCGCCAAGGGCAAATTTTGGAAGTTTGGGATCTAGCTGTATCCAAAACAGGCGGATACATACTTTCAAGAAGTGTCCTTGCAGTGCTTTCCGGTGCAATTCATTGGTTAATTTTCGAAATAATCGGACTTCCCTCTGCACTAGCTCTAGCTCTATGGGTCGGAGTTATTTCTCAGTTTGTACCCGTTGTAGGAACTTATATAGCCGGCGTATTACCCCTTGTTGTGGGACTACTAGGTGAACCTGTTGATGGCCTATGGGTACTAGTGACAATTGCTGTTTATCAACAAATAGAGAATTATTTAATCTCTCCCAGAATCACTTCTCATACAATGCAAATCCATCCAGCCGTAGCANTTGGTTCAGTAATTGCTGGCTCCGCAATACTAGGAGTAGTGGGTGCTCTGTTAGCACTTCCCGCAGCAGCAACTATTCAATCCGTAATAGGGTCAGTTGCCCGCCNACACGAAGTTTCCGAAGAGTTACTTGCAACAAAAATCCACAGAGAAGGTTCTCTAAATAGAAACAAAACGGAAGACATCCCNCCGGAACAAAAAAATGACGACTAATTTTGCTGGATTTTTATTTCAATATCTATACCGGCTGGCAAATCAAGCCTTTGGAGAGAATCAACAGTCTTAGGAGAAGGGTTAAGAATGTCGAGAAGCCTCTTATGAATTCTCATCTCAAAGTGTTCACGAGAGTCCTTATCCTTAAAAGGCCCACGAATCACTGTGTAACGATGCTTCTCTGTAGGTAGAGGTACTGGCCCTCGAAGATCTGCTTGAGTTCTACGAACTGTTTCAACAATTTTTTTTGCTGACTGATCAATAACCTCATGATCGTAGGCTTTAAGCCTGATTCTTATTTTTTGACTCGATGCCATATTGAATCCGTGCTACTTGAGAACCTTCGTTACAGCACCAGCACCTACAGTCCTGCCACCTTCACGAATAGCGAAGCGAAGTCCTTCATCCATAGCAATCGGAGCGATCAACTCAACCGTCATAGTTGTGTTATCACCGGGTATGCACATTTCGGTTCCTTCTGGCAAAGCAATGCTTCCTGTCACATCAGTTGTTCTAAAATAAAACTGTGGCCGGTAATTAGAGAAGAACGGCTTATGGCGTCCACCCTCTTCCTTAGTAAGAACATATACCTCAGCTTCAAACTGGGTATGCGGAGTTATTGAACCAGGGGCTGCCAAAACCTGACCACGCTGAACATCTTCTTTGTCTATACCGCGAAGTAGTGCGCCAATATTATCTCCTGCCAGTCCCTCATCAAGAAGTTTTCTNAACATCTCGACACCAGTACAAGTTGTTTCTGTTGTGTCTTTAATACCAACAATTTCTATTGTGTCACCAGTATTAACTTTGCCCTGTTCAACACGACCGGTTACAACCGTTCCACGCCCTGTAATTGAGAAAACATCCTCAATCGGCATAAGGAATGGCTTATCAACATCACGTTCAGGTTGAGGGATGTAATCATCTACTTGACTCATGAGGTCAATAATTTGAGCTGAGGAGTCTTCATCGCCTTCCAAGGCCATAAGAGCTGAAACTCTAACAATTGGTGTGTCGTCTCCAGGGAACTCATATTCATTTAGAAGATCTCTAACTTCCATTTCTACAAGTTCAAGAAGTTCTTCATCGTCAACAGCATCGCACTTATTTAACGCCACAATAATCTTTGGAACTCCAACCTGACGCGCAAGCAAAACATGCTCTCGAGTTTGAGGCATTGGTCCATCAGCTGCGGAAACCACCAAAATAGCTCCATCAACCTGAGCTGCACCAGTAATCATGTTTTTGATGTAGTCAGCGTGTCCAGGCATATCGACATGGGCGTAGTGCCTATTACCTGTCTCATACTCAACGTGTGAAACGTTAATAGTGATACCACGTTCACGTTCTTCTGGAGCATTATCAATGTTCTCAAATGCTGTAAATGATGTATTATCAGGATCTGCATCCGACAATACCTTGGTTATCGCAGCAGTAAGAGTTGTCTTACCGTGATCGATGTGTCCCATCGTTCCCACATTTACGTGGGGCTTATTTCTTTCGAACTGGGCCTTAGCCATGACTCTCCCTCGAGTTTCTCTATTATTTCTATTATTTTATATTACCTTCTCAGTAGGTTAAGCNTATTCACCACGAATNCGGGTGACAATCTCTTCCTGAACTGATGAAGGAGTTTTTTGATACGAATCGAACTGCATTGTATACGTCGCACGCCCTTGAGTGCGCGAACGCANGTCTGTAGCATAACCGAACATCTCAGATAGCGGTACCTCTGCAGTAACTACTTGATAATTTCCTCTTGCTTCCATTTGCCCGACTTTNCCTCTTCTAGAATTTAAATCACCAACTACATCACCCATATAATCCTCTGGTGTTACAACTTCTACAGAAAAAATTGGCTCTAAAAGAACTGGCTTAGCCTGTTTTATTACCTCTCTAAACCAAGCCTGTGCAGCAATTTTAAAAGCCATTTCAGATGAATCAACATCATGGTGTTTTCCATCGTTAAGCGTCACCTTCATACCCAAAACTTGAAAACCTGCGAGGACACCAGAAGTCATGGCAGCTTGGATGCCAGCATTAACAGCTGGAATATATTCCTTAGGAATACGCCCTCCCGAAACTTTGTCTACGAAATCGTAGGTTTCTTCACCTTCTGTCAGAGGTTCCACCGTCGCAACGATTTCAGCATATTGGCCTGATCCGCCAGATTGTTTCTTGTGAGTGTAACGATAATTTTCGACTGCTTTAGTAATTGTTTCTCGATAAGCTACTTGGGGTTTTCCTACATTTGCATCAACACGAAACTCACGCAACATTCGATCAACTAGAACTTCAAGGTGTAACTCGCCCATACCACCAATAATTGTCTGACCTGTTTCCTCATCGCTTCTAACTGTAAACGTGGGATCTTCATCAGAGAGAGCTCCTAAAGCTTTACCCATTTTGTCCTGATCAGCTTTCGACCGAGGCTCAACAGCTACATGAATTACAGGATCCGGAAAGTCAAACTGTTCGAGGATAAGAGGGTGGTCAGGTGAACAAAGAGTGTCACCTGTCTTTGAGTCTTTGATGCCTACACCGGCAACTATGTCACCAGTTCGAACAATGTCAAGGTCCTCCCGATCATTGGCGTGCATCTCTAAAATACGTCCAATTCGCTCCTTAGAGCTCGACCGGGTGTTTAAAACAGTCGCACCTTTTTCCAAGGTGCCACTGTAAACACGGAAATAAGTTAATTTTCCTACATGAGGATCTGTCATGATTTTAAAAGCAAGAGCAGCAAATGGTTCATCGTCACTTACAGCACGCTTGGTGACTTCCTCACTTCGAGGTTCAACACCTTCAACTGGTGGGAGATCAAGTGGTGATGGTAAATACTCAACAACAGAATCAAGAAGAGGCTGAACGCCTTTATTCTTAAAAGCTGTGCCAGTTAATATTGGGACACAATCCCCTGAAAGAGTTCCTTGACGAATTGCTGTTTTCAAATCTTCAATTGTGATTTCTTCCTCGCCAACAAATTTTTCAAGAATATTTTCATCAAACTCAGCAAGAAGATCGACAAGTTCTGCCCGATATTCATCAGCTTGGGATTTCAAATCGTCTGGAATCTCTACTTCATNCCATGAAGCTCCTAAATCTTCACCTTCCCAAACCAATGCCTTCATGGTTACCAAATCAATAATGCCAGCAAAATCAGCTTCTGCTCCTATAGGTAATTGGATCACAGCAGCTTTGCAACCAAGACGTTCTTTAATGGTTCCTAAAACAAAGAAAAAATCAGCTCCGGTTCTATCCATTTTGTTGATAAAACACATCCTTGGAACGTTATGACGATCAGCTTGGCGCCAAACTGTTTCAGTTTGTGGCTCCACACCTGCAACTCCATCAAAAACTGCGATTGCGCCATCTAAAACTCTTAAAGAACGTTCTACCTCGACTGTGAAGTCAACGTGTCCAGGAGTATCAATAATGTTGATCCTNTGATCGTTCCANAAACAGCTTGTAGCAGCAGAAGTGATCGTGATCCCGCGCTCTTGCTCTTGTTCCATCCAGTCCATAGTCGCGGTGCCTTCATGAACTTCACCGATCTTATAATTCACACCTGTGTAATACAGGATTCGTTCTGTAGTGGTAGTTTTACCCGCATCNATATGAGCCATAATTCCAATATTACGAGTTCTCTCAAGAGGGTGTCGATTAGCCATACCTGTTACCTGTTACCTGTTGTCTGAATTTATTACCAACGATAATGCGCGAATGCTTTGTTAGCTTCAGCCATTTTATGCAAGTCCTCACGGCGCTTAACGGATGAACCAATTCCATTGGCAGCATCCATTATCTCATTAGCTAAGCGTTCAGACATGGATCTTTCTCTTCTTTCTCGTGCATAATCAACAAGCCAGCGAACAGCTAAAGTGTTCGCTCGGCGGGGTTTAACCTCAACAGGCACTTGATAAGTGGCACCCCCGACGCGACGACTTCGCACTTCAAGCTGTGGTCGTATACTTTCCAAAGCNTCTTTTAAAACTCCAACAGGTTCACTCCCTGTTTTTGTTTCAACTACCTTTAAAGCNCCNTANACAATCTGCTCTGCAGTGGAACGTTTCCCGTGCTTTAATACTTTGTTCACCAACTGAGTAACTGCACTCGAACGATATACAGGATCTGGGGTAAGACTCCTTCTAACAGCTGGTCCCTTTCTAGGCATAATTAATTGTCCTTCTTTGCGCCATATCGGCTCCGAGACTGGCTTCTTTCCGAAACACCAGAAGTGTCAAGGGTTCCCCTAACAATCTTGTAACGAACACCCGGTAAATCTTTTACACGACCACCTCGTAATAAAACAATTGAGTGCTCTTGTAAATTATGTCCCTCACCCGGTATATAAGCCGTTACTTCCATTCCGCTGGTTAAACGCACCCTTGCAACCTTGCGAAGAGCCGAATTTGGTTTTTTTGGTGTAGTCGTAAAAACTCTTGTACAAACACCGCGCCTCTGAGGAGCTCCCTTCAAAGCAGGAGTAGCTTCTTTTCTGCGCTTTGATTGACGGCCCTTACGGACCAGTTGTTGAATTGTGGGCACGACTTACCTCAAACCTTGCCTATTGAAATTGAAACACGGTCCAGAACTAACTAAGACACAAGTATTGAGTCTACGGTCGACATCTTCACGTCGCAATAAGAAATCTAAGTATCTCAGTCAATTTCTTCAATGGCTTCTTCAACAGCACCATTAGCTAAATCTATTACATCAGCTTCATAAGCGCCGGCAAAACTTTCATCGCTCTCATTGCCACTATCTGCCTGAGTTGCTAGCCATTCAGCTAAATCTTGCTCTTCATCAGCAGACGAGTAAAAATCCATTGGCTTGTAGTCAGGAGCGTGTGTTCCAACACGCCTGTACTCTTTACGTCCTGTTCCAGCGGGAATTAATTTACCGATAATAATATTTTCTTTTAGACCTACCAATTTGTCTTGTCTGCTTTCTATTGCAGCTTCTGTCAGAACTCGAGTGGTTTCTTGGAAAGACGCAGCTGACAACCAAGAATCAGTAGCAAGTGAAGCTTTTGTGATTCCCATTAATATAGGGCGACCTTCAGCAGGTTTCTTTCCTTCCTCAACCAAGTTTCTATTAGCCGCAGCAAAAATAGGCTGATCTACCTGTTCTCCTGGAAGAAACTCTGAGTCTCCAGGGTCACTAATCCGCACCCTCCGAGTCATCTGTCTTACAACCAATTCAATATGTTTATCGTGGATTGATACACCTTGGTCTCGGTAAACCTTCTGAACTTCATCCACCAAATACTGCTGAGTTTCTCTAACTCCTTTAATCTCAAGAAGTTCCTTTGGATCCCTAGGACCTTCAACTATTGCATCACCAGCGGAAATCTCATCTCCATCTTTGAATTCAAGACGAGAAATACCTGGGATAAGATGAACCTCTTCCGTTCCGTCATCAGCGACAACAGTAACCTCTCGGCCTCGCCCTTCATCTTCTCCTATTCTGATAACACCAGAAATCCTTGACAAAGTTGCCTTGCCTTTAGGGGTACGAGCTTCGAACAATTCGACTACACGAGGCAGACCTGCAGCAATATCTCTTCCAGCAGCAGCTACACCACCTGTATGGAAGGTTCTCATAGTCAACTGTGTGCCTGGCTCACCAATTGACTGGGCGGCTATTACTCCCACTGCTTCACCTATTTCTATAGGTTTGCCAGTTGCTAAAGACATTCCGTAACAGGCTCTAGACACTCCTTGATCTGAATCGTCAGTTAAAGGCGAAAGAACTCTAACTTGTTCAACTGCTGGATCATCTCGAAGTGCGACCATTTCGTCTTCACCAACGATTGTTCCTTTTTCATAAACAGTTCCGTTAGAAAGCTCCACGTCTTCTGCAAGGGTTCTACTAAATAGTTTCGTTTCTATATGTGAGCGAAAGCCTGATTCGTCTTCTCGTATATTTTCTACCCAAACCGAACGTACTGGTTTCCCTGTAGCAAAAACATCTTCGTCATTGATTATCAATTCTTGACAGACGTCGACCAATCTTCTAGTCAAATAACCAGAATCGGCTGTCCTCAATGCAGTATCAACAAGACCTTTTCGAGCTCCAGGAGTAGCAATAAAGTACTCCAACATAGCTAATCCTTCTCGGAAGTTAGATTTGATCGGACGTGGTATTAAGTCACCTCGAGGGTTAGCTACAAGGCCTCTCATGCCAGCAATTTGTCTTACTTGCATCATGTTTCCTCGCGCACCAGATTTCATCATCATGTCAATGGGATTGAACGGGTCGTCTTCTAGAACTTCAGCCATTCTTTCGGTAATTTCAGCAGTTGCGGCATTCCAAATCTCAATTTCTTTCTGCCTTCTTTCACCGTCTGTAATGATTCCTCGTCGGAACTGATTCTCTACTTTTTCAGCATCTTTCTCATATTTGTCTAGAATTGCCTGTTTGTCAGACGGTGTCTTCACGTCTTCAATAGAGACAGTAATCCCTGACTGCGATGCATAACGGAAACATTTATCTTTAAGGCTGTCAAGACTATTTGCTACAACTTTCTTTGGGTAATGACGTGCTAAATCATCAACAATCGATCCCATAGCTTTTTTGTCAACTTGACGATTTACATAACCAAAACCTGCTGGAAGAGCTTCATTAAACAAAACGCGTCCAGCAGTAGTCTTCTCCCAAACAAGACCGTCTCCATTTTCTGATTCAAGTGCTAAATCTGGATAACTATCTGATCTGAATTCAATTAACGAATGCAAATGTAATGAGCCACTATCTAAAGCTTGCTCAATTTCATGTATTCTTCGGAATGTTCTTCCTTCTCCTGTGGCACCTTCTACTTCACTAGTCATGTAAAAGCCGCCAATGATCATGTCTTGGGTTGGAGTGACTAACGGCCGGCCGTGAGCAGGACTAAGTACGTTGTTAGCGGAAAGCATTAAGACCCTAGCTTCTGCCTGTGCTTCAGCCGATAAAGGCAAATGGACTGCCATCTGGTCTCCATCAAAATCTGCGTTAAAAGCGGTACAAACTAAAGGATGAATTCGAATAGCTTTACCTTCAACCAAAACAGGCTCAAAAGCTTGAATTCCTAATCTGTGAAGGGTGGGAGCTCGGTTCAACATAACCGGATGTTCCTGAATGACTTCTTCTAAAACATCCCATACTTGTGGCTTTCGCCTTTCGACCATTCTTTTCGCGGATTTAATATTCTGAGCAAGTTCTCCATCCACTAAACGTTTCATTACAAAAGGTTTAAACAATTCAAGAGCCATTAATTTAGGAAGTCCACATTGATGGAACTTAAGAGTAGGTCCTGCGACGATTACAGATCTTCCCGAATAATCAACTCGTTTACCTAGAAGATTTTGTCTGAATCTTCCTTGTTTCCCTTTCAACATGTCAGACAGAGATTTTAAAGGACGGTTGCCTGGTCCTGTGACAGGTCGACCTCGTCTACCATTGTCAAATAGTGCATCCACGGCCTCTTGCAACATACGTTTTTCGTTATTAACGATAATTCGAGGTGCTCCTAGATCTAACAGCCTTTTTAAGCGGTTATTTCTATTGATTACGCGCCTATATAAATCATTTAAGTCAGAAGTTGCAAAACGTCCACCATCTAATTGAACCATTGGTCGAAGATCAGGAGGTATAACTGGAACAGCATCGAGAATCATCGCTTGAGGTTCATTTACACGACGGCCGTGCTCATCTCGACGATTAAAAGAAGCGACTATTTTTAGTCTCTTAATTGCTTTATCTCGACGCTGCGTTGATAGTGGTTTTTGATCTTTAGGTGGATCAATCATTCCCCTTAAAGTAATTTCTTCTTCATCAAAATCTATGCGGTCGATTAGTTGCGACAAAGCATTAGCACCCATGCCACCTTCAAAATACTCGCCCCATCGGTCCTCTAACTCACGCCAAAGAAGTTCGTCTTCAATTATCTGACGCGGGAAAAGGCCCTTAAATTCTTCCCAAGCTCTGTCTAAAACATCTAACTCCTGCTCATACTGTTCACGTATAAACTGCATATCCTTTTCTGCAGCTTTCTGACGAGCCTTTAGGTCAGCGTCTTTGAGACCTTCATTTTCCATTTCAGCTAGTTCGGCCTCAAGGTCCTCTTTACGACGATCAAGTTCCCGATCTCGTTCTTCTTCAATCGCATTTCGTTCTTCGGAAAGTTCTTTCTCTAATTCAGGAAGGTCATCGTGTCTTCTTTCGGCATCAACAGTTACAACCAGATTCGCTGCAAAGTAGATCACCTTTTCTAGTTGCTTTGCTTTTAATTCCTCTTTGGGTTCATTACCTGTGAGTAAATAAGCCAACCAAGAACGCGTTCCACGTAAGTACCAAATATGAACTGCTGGTGCTGCCAACTCGACGTGGCCCATACGTTCACGACGAACCTTCGATCTGGTTACTTCTACACCACAGCGCTCACAAATAATTCCCTTAAATCTGACTCTTTTATATTTTCCGCAATAGCATTCCCAATCTTTGGTTGGACCAAAAATCTTCTCACAAAAAAGGCCATCCTTTTCAGGTTTAAGCGTTCGATAGTTAATAGTCTCAGGTTTTTTTACTTCACCGTTTGACCACATGCGAATGTCATCAGCAGTGGCCAAACCAATTCGAATATTTGAAAACTCGTTGACGTCTATCACTCTTTATTCCCTTATTTTCCTATTGCCAATTTCTCTCTATTACGAAAACGCTCTAACCGCACGTGCAGCTTCGCGAGCTGCATCTTCTTCATCAGATCCTCGTTCTGGGCGAGAAAGATCAATTCCAAGAGCTTCAGTTGTCCTATAGACATCTTCATCCATCTCTCTAATCTCAACTTCTTTACCATCATTGTCTAGAACTTCAACATTCAAACACAAGGACTGCATCTCTTTAATCAGAACTTTGAAACTCTCAGGTATACCAGGTTCCGGAATATTATCGCCTTTGACAATTGCCTCATAAACTCTTACACGTCCGAGTACATCGTCAGACTTAATAGTTAAAAGTTCCTGAAGGCAGTAAGAGGCGCCATATGCTTCTAGAGCCCAAACTTCCATCTCTCCAAATCTCTGACCACCGAACTGAGCTTTACCACCTAACGGTTGCTGGGTAATCATCGAATAAGGTCCTGTGGATCTAGCATGAATTTTGTCATCAACTAGATGCGCCAGCTTCAAAATATAAACGTATCCAATCCCAATTGGCTCATCATAGGTTTCACCAGTGCGACCATTGTAAAGGACTGCTTTACCATCATCTCTGACAAGTTTCTCTTCTCCTTCAGCCGAGTCTGGGCGAAGATTTGCAAGAATTTTGCTGATGCTTGGATGGCCACTCTGTGGCTCTTTTTCATCCCAACTAGCGCCATCAAAAACTGGTGTAGAAACATGAATTGAAGGTTTTGTACTTGTTCTTGTTTTCTGTGCCTCTGAATCTCGATCTACGGGATTTCCAACGCCTTCGCCATCAATTTCCCAACCCCATCTAGCGCAATATCCTAAATGAGTCTCAAGAACCTGTCCGACATTCATTCTGGAAGGGACACCTAATGGATTAAGAATAATGTCTACAGGTGTTCCATCTTTCATATATGGCATATCTTCAATTGGAAGAATCTTTGAAATAACACCTTTATTTCCGTGTCGTCCAGCTAATTTATCGCCAACACTAATCTTTCGTTTTTGCGCAACATGGACTCTTACCAACTGGTTCACACCTGGAGGCAACTCATCGTCAGCTTCCCTATCAAAAACTTTGACATCTATGACTTTTCCTGATTCTCCATGAGGTAACTTGAGTGAAGTATCGCGTACCTCACGAGCTTTCTCACCAAAAATCGCTCTCAAAAGTCTCTCTTCAGGAGTTAGTTCTGTCTCACCTTTAGGAGTAACTTTCCCAACGAGAACATCCCCAGGCGATACTTCAGCACCAATTCTGATGATTCCTCGATCATCAAGATCGGCAAGTATCTCATCAGAAAGATTAGGAATATCTCTGGTTATCTCTTCGGCACCAAGTTTTGTATCACGTGCGTCTATTTCATGCTCATGAATATGAATTGATGTTAGAACGTCATCTTTTACCAGACGTTCCGAAACGATAATCGCATCTTCGTAGTTAAAACCTTCCCATGACATATAAGCGACCAAAAGATTTTTTCCTAAAGCAAGCTCTCCACTATCAGTCGAAGATCCATCGGCTAAAAGTTCACCAGCTTTAAATTTTTGACCTGGTACAACTCTTGCTTGCTGATTAACACAAGTGTCTTGATTTGATCTTTCAAATTTGACCAATTCGTGTGTAGTTATTCCTGATTTGCGATATTCAACGACAACAGACCTTGCATCAATGTCAACCACAGTTCCAGCTTCTTCGGCAAGAAGCATGTCCGCTGCATCATGTGCAGCAGGAGCTTCCATTCCAGTACCAATAAAAGGAGCTTCAGCACGTATAAGTGGGACTGCTTGACGTTGCATGTTTGCTCCCATAAGGGCACGGTTTGCATCATCATGTTCTACGAATGGGATTAGAGCAGTAGCTACCGAAACGATTTGCTGAGCTGAAACATCCATCAACTGTACTTCCGCAGGCGGAACATAAGAAATTTCTGTAGTAGCACCAAAGAAAACGTCTTGTTCTAACTGTTGTTTATGATCCTGAAGAGATGCTGATTGAGGTGAGCGGCGAACCAGTACCCGCTCATTTCTAAAAGATCCATCTGGGTTTAGTGGTGCATTAGCCTGTGCAACAACGTATTCTTCTTCTTCTGCTGCATCTAGATGAACAATTTCATTAGTTACTTTGCCCTTAACTACTTTCCTGTAAGGCGATTCGATGAAACCAAAATCATTTACACGACCATAAGTTGCGAGTCCACCAATCAAACCAATATTTGGGCCTTCAGGTGTCTCGATAGGACACATTCTTCCATAATGAGAGAAATGGACATCTCTAACTTCAAAACCAGCCCTTTCACGCGATAAACCTCCAGGCCCTAATGCAGACAAACGACGCCTATGGGTCAACCCAGACAAGGGATTTACCTGATCCATGAATTGAGAAAGTTGACTTGTTCCAAAAAATTCTTTGATTGAAGCAACAACAGGTCGAATATTGATTAGTGACTGTGGTGTTATAGCTTCTACATCCTGCGTAGTCATTCGTTCACGTACTACACGTTCAAGCCGTGATAGACCTATTCTTACCTGATTTTGAATAAGTTCACCGACACAACGAATCCTACGGTTCGCAAAATGATCTTGATCATCTAGTCGGTATCCTGGTTCACCAGCTGCTAAGTGTAAAAGATACGTACATGTTGCCAGAACTTCTGCTTTAGATAAGACAGTCTGATCACGAGCTGGTCTTTCTAACTCGACACCAAGATTTTTTTCAATCCATTCAATTTCTGGACCAAGTTTACGATTCAACTTATAGCGGCCGACCCTAGATAAGTCATACCTCCGTGATTCAAAGAAGGCATTGCGCAAATAGGCTCTTGCGGCTTCTACAGAAGGTGGTTCACCCGGATGAACTCTTCGATAAATTTCTAGAAGAGCTTCTTCTTCTGTCGCATTGGACTCACGATCGTTTTCCCACTGCCCTTCAAGATAATTAAAATGATTCACAAGACGGTCAAGAAAGCCAGGGAAATTCTCGTCATCAAAACCTAAAGCTCTGAGAAGAGTGAACATCGACAATCGACGTTTCCTAGCGACTCGACAACCAGCGGTAACGTCTTTACCTGGCTTCTGTTCCACATCAAATTCAATCCACTCTCCCCTATAAGGATGGACTGTTGCTGTTACAAGCTGATTTTTCGCAAGATTTCTTAATCTGTAGCGCTCTCCGGGTTGAAAAATAACGCCCGGTGATCTAACTAGCTGAGAAACAACTACTCTCTCGGTTCCATTGATTATGAAAGTGCCTTTTTCCGTCATAAGAGGGAAATCGCCCAAGAAAACAGTTTGCTCCTTTATTTCACCAGTATGAGCATTTTTGAAACGAGCGCGCACGAATATTGGACCTGAATAGGTCATATCCTTCTCTCTACACTCATCTACTGTGAACTTTGGAGGTGGCCTAAGATCTTCGTCTTTAGGATCGAACTCCAATTCAAGTGAAAGTGTCTCACTTACATCGGTTATAGGACTTATATCTGAGAAGATACCCTTCAACCCTGATTCCATAAGCCAATTAAATGACTCATGTTGAACAGCAATTAAATCTGGTAATTCTAAAACCTTTTCAAGGTTTCCAAACGAGTATCGATCTCGAAGTAATGGTCGAGCAGACAACAATAAACTCCCGGCAGAAGATAATAAATGCGGACAAACCGTATTAAAACAAAATTACACCACAAATCATGGAGAAATTCTGACGAAACACAGCGAAGTGAAATCCTAATAGAATGAGACCCCTATGAACAACCCAAGAGGCGCATTCTTTTAATGAATTTTAAAGTAATTGAAAACAACTTTTCTAGCTTTCACGAACAATAAAATCCAAAAACAGCGGTTTATTAGGAATAAATTAAGTTACTTTAATTCAATTGTGGCACCAGTGGCTTCAAGAGCTTCTTTTGCCTTTTCTGCATCTTCCTTAGAAGCACCTTCCATTAGTGTGCTTGGTGCACCATCAACAAGATCCTTAGCATCTTTAAGACCCAAGTTGGTAAGAGTTCTAACCTCTTTAATTACTTGGATTTTCTTATCTCCTGCGGCGACAAGGTGTACATCAAAGCTATCTTTCTCTTCAGCTTCACCATCCTCAGCATCAGCTGCAGCTGGTGCTGCTGCTACTGCCGCAACTGGTGCTGCTGCAGTGACATCAAACTTTTCTTCGAACTCTTTTAATAGTTCACTAAGTTCAAGGACACTCATCTCACCGATCGCGTCCAAAATTTCTTCTTTAGTAGCCATTAGGCCTCCTTTTCATCGGTCTCTGCATCAGAAGCATCATCTGCCTCCGAGCTTTCCTCTTCCTCGGTCTCTGCATCAGAAGCATCATCTGCCCCTTCTATCACTCCACCTGATTTTTCAACCAATGCCTGGAGAGCGTAAGCAAACTTCTGTGGCAATGCATTAAGCAAGCCAGCAAACTGCTGCATTGGTGCCACCAAAAGTCCTGCCAATTGCGACAAGAGAACATCTCTAGGTGCTATCTCAGCAAGTTGATTAATTTCCTCAACTGTAAGTCTCCGGTTCTCAAGAACCCCGCCCTTTATGACTAAAGCCTCATTTTTTTTCGCGAAATCCTTCAAAGCTTTCGCTACAGAAACTGGATCACCTGAGGACCCATCTGGTTTTTTACCTACAAAAGCTATAGCAGTTGGTCCTGACAATAAATCATCAATCTCCAAGTCAAGATTTTCAATTGCGAAACGAACCAAAGTATTTTTGTAAATCTTGTAATCGCCACCGACTTCACGTAAAGCCTCTCGTAAAGAAGCCATAGCTGGAACATCTAAATTCCTATATTCAGTCAAAACAAGAGAATCAGAATCAGAAAAGCGTTCTCTTACTTCATCTACAACAGCAACTTTCGCCGCTCGTGCCTCTGACATTGCTCACCCTCTCCCAAAATCGTTAACACACACCAAAGAATTTCAGACATAGTCTGAAACCGATCCGGAAGGCTCTCCTGCTAGGGCGAAAAATCGTTCTGCAAGTAAATGCAACCCAGAGGTCTTCGGTGAGCGTCTCTATTGTGATAGTCAGACTATCCAATGACCATCAATACACAAACCAAATTTTTTCAGTGACCAAATAATTAATTTTATAATTATTCAGTTATTCGAGACGGGTCAATCCTGACCCCAGGACTCATCGTAGAAGAAACAGAAATAGTTTTGATATAACGGCCTTTTGTAGATGCAGGCTTTAATCTTTCAAGTTCTTCAACTACTACATTTAGATTTGATACTAAATCATCTAGTGAAAAGCTTGCTTTCCCTATTGGCAAGTGAACATTCCCGTGCCGATCTGTTCGAAACTCCACTTTTCCGCCTTTAAAATCTTCAACGGCCTTAGCTACTTCTTCAGTGACTGTTCCAGACTTAGGATTTGGCATTAGACCTCTTGGTCCCAACATCCTTCCAAGTTTTCCGACCGTGGCCATCATTTCAGGAGTTGAAATCGCAATTTCAAAATCAAGCATTCCGCCTTCAACTTCTGCAGCAAGATCATCTGCGCCAACATGATCAGCACCTGCTTCACGTGCCGCATTAGCCGCTTCACCTTGCGCAAAGACAGCAACACGAACTGCTTTACCTGTGCCAGATGGTAAAGCGACTGTGCTACGAATCATTTCTTCAGTTTTTCTAGGATCAACCCCTAAACGAACAACAAGGTCAATAGATTCATCAAACTTCGTTCTTTCGAACGATTGGACCATTTCTAAAGCTTCACGACCAGATAAAAATCCATCCGGGTCAAACTTCTCAAGAGAATTCTGGTACCTCTTACTATTACTCATTTAGCCTTTCCTCCTGGCTCCCTCAATTAAATAAATTCTGTTGAGGCGAGGTCCTCCTCTTTACAGAATCAATTAGATATTAAAAATATTTTTATCTCTAATTAACTGCTATGCCCATACTTCGAGCTGTTCCTGCTACTTGTTGTTTTGCACCTTCGATGTCAATCGCGTTTAGATCAGGCATTTTTGTTTCAGCAATTTCCTCGACCTGATTCCATGTGATTGAACCAACTTCCTCTCGTCCGGCTAGACCCGAAGCTTTTTCCAAACCAGCTGCTTGGCGGATAAGAAACGAGGTAGGTGGCGTTTTCGTAATAAATGAAAAAGACCTATCTTCATAAATCGTTATCTCTACAGGAATTATCTGTCCTCTTTTGTCCTCGGTCTTAGCGTTATATTCCTTGCAAAAATCCATAATCGCAACGCCATGAGGACCAAGAGCGGTACCTACGGGTGGCGCAGGAGAAGCTTGTCCCGCTGGAATCTGAATTTTCACTAAAGCTGCTACTTGCTTTTGTGCCATAACTTTTCTCTCTTAATTTTCTAATACTTTGTCAAAACTTTTAACTAAACAGCGTCACAAGTCTGCTGCGACCCACGCATATTGGCAACCTCTAAAACTTAGAGTTGAGCAATTTGTGAGAATTCTAATTCTACAGGAGTCTCCCGACCGAAAATGTCTACAAGAACCTTTACTTTTAATTGATCTTCATTTATCTCAACAATGGCGCCAGAAAAGTCTGCAAATGGTCCTTCTTTAACTCGTACTGTTTCATTTAATTCAAAACCAAGTCTTGCTCTAGTCTTTTTAGGAGCGTCAGGTTTTGTCTCGTCTGGAACGTAAAGAAAGTTTTCTACTTCCTCCCTACTTAAAGGTGATGGTTTACCTCCAGCTCCTACAAAATTTACAATCCCAGGCGTATCTCTGATTACGGCCCAAGAAGCATCGTCAAGAAAGCATCTGACCAATAGATAGCCAGGAAACATCTTTTTTGAAACGTTTACTTTTTTGCCATTTCGAAACTCAACCACATCCTCCATTGGGATAACAATTTCAAGAATTCTGTCTTCCAAATTCATCGAAGATGTTCGGGTTTCTAAATTCTGCTTAACTTTGTTTTCATAACCAGACTGAGTGTGCACCACGAACCATCTCCCAAGACGGTCATAAGGACTCTCTTTTTTTGGAGTTAAATCTTCTTCTTCAAAAAGTTCCTCTTCATCAATAACAGCGCTCGAATCAACCACAGCGTTATCAACACTAGAAGTCTCCGGCTCTTCCGAATCATCCGTATCTTCTTGAGAAGATATTTCCCCTCCATCTGCTTGCTCCAAAGAACCAATAGGGAGTAGGTCCTCAGCTCCTATATTTTCATCAGAGGTCCCAGAGTCTTCCATCTCAGAATCATCTACCTGAAGCAGGTCAGATTCGACAATGTTGGTTTCGGAGTCGTTATTAGAATTCATTAGACATCAAACAATTCGAGTACTGATTGGGAAAATAACCAATCTAAACCTGCGACAATTGCGGTGATAGCTACAATTGTTATTATTACAACTACCGTATAATTTGTAGTTTCAGAACGAGTAGGCCAAACAACTTTCCTGAGTTCTGAACGAACTTCTCTTGCGAATTGAGTTAATCCCGCCTTTTCTTCAGTATGTGATGCTTGTTGAGGCTGACGGCGTTCACGTACTGGTTCCCCTTCAGCATCTACTTCTCCTTGGCGTTGGAGCATACGTTTTTGTTCACGGTTCATGGACATTAGAAATCTCGTATCTTTATATTTGTCTTAGATCAGGTTATTGGCCTGACAGTGATTACGTGCTTTTATGCAACAATCTAAAAATTGGCAGGGCAGGAGGGACTTGAACCCCCAACCGCCGGTTTTGGAGACCGGTGCTCTACCAATTGAGCCACTGCCCTTTGAACCAAAAAGAAAACAAAAGAATTCTAAAAATCGGTTCATTGGCAGGATACCAGTGGGGCTTGATGGGCCACACGAGTTTTAGATGAACATTCCATTAGAAGTATTAGTATTTAACGTTCTTCTTTAAAAAGAACATGCTTTCTAACTACTGGATCGTACTTTTTTAGTTCGATTCTCTCGCGCGTATTGGTTTTATTTTTCGTAGTTACATACGTATAACCAGTACCAGCTGTTGAACGCAGTTTAATTATTGGTCGTTTATCACTACCCATAACTGTTAAACCTTCTGTCCTTGTCGACGCATTTTAGCAATAACACTTTCAATGCCCCTTTTATCAATTGTCTTTATTCCCTTAGTGCTCACATTTAGTGTTATCCAGCGCTTTTCACTAGGTAACCAATAACGCTTACGTTGTACATTTGGATCCCACCGTCTATTAGTTCTCCGATGCGAATGCGATAGTTGTTTGCCAAACCCCGGTTTCTTACCGGTTACCTGGCATACTTTAGACATCTTTAACTCCTGAAACATTTAGATTAACCACTCACCTGATTTGGTTTAGCGGACTATAAAACGATAGCAACAACATAGCGAGTCGCCACCAACAACCTTGTATTGCTTAATCTATTTTATTAGTAGCGACGGACAGACTTGAACTGTCGACCTCCCGATTATGAGTCGGGCGCTCTTACCAACTGAGCTACGTCGCCCCGAGCCCCCTGACAGAATTGAACTGTCGACCTTCTCCTTACCATGGAGACGCTCTGCCGACTGAGCTAAGGGGGCGTGACCGCCAAGACGGCCACCCC
>PBAM01000023.1 GCA_002716285.1 Acidimicrobiaceae bacterium | reverse complement strand
TGCTCCGGCTACGACTGTTGCTCCGGCTACGACTGTTGCTCCGGCTACGACTGTTGCTCCGGCTACGACTGTTGCTCCGATTATTCTGACTGATTCGTTTCGAGGAGTAACAGCTGAAACGATAAAAGTTGGTTTTACGTCAATCGATTTTGAGCTCTTTAACGAACAATTTCCTGGTCTAAACCTAACTTATGCTAATTACCCACCAATGGTGGATGTTTTGGTGGAAGACCTAAATGCAAGAGGTGGCATTTTAGGAAGGAAAGTAGAGATAATCCATCGTTTGTTTTTGCCGGTTGGACCTTTGACAGCGGAAGTTGCATGCGTTGAATTAACAGAAGATGAAGAGGTTTTCGCTGTACTGAACGGATTCGCTGGCCCTGGGGCTGAGGGCGTCAATGAATGCTTCGTAGACACTTATGAAACTATTGTCGTAGGAGCAAAACCCACAATAGAACAATTAGAGCGAGCACGAGCATCCTGGATAACTAGTGATATGAATCTCAGTAGAAGAGGACAAGCTTTTGTGAGTCTTTTAAGACAAACAGGCAGACTCGAAGGGCTTGGAAGGATAATGATTTGGGGTGCAGATCCAGAATCTGAACCTGTAATGGCTGAAGTAAAAGAATTACTTGAAGCAGAAGGTGTTTCGGTTCCAATTGTCACATCGAATGAAAACACTGGAGATGAAACAGCAACAATAGCTTTCTTAGAGGTAGTCCTTGAGAAAGCAAGAAGCGAAGATGTTTCGACAATTTGGTTCGTAGGGGAAGCAATTTACGCGATGGAATACCTTTTTGGTTTAGGAGACGAATTTAATTTGTTGTTGCACAATGGTGACTCTCTAAATATGTGGTCTCAAGAGCCGCCTCCAGAAATTGAAAATTCTGGATTAATTCTTACTAACAAAGCCTTTGATAGTCGCGAAGACCCTTCTTTCGCGCATTGTATGGACCTTGTTGAAGAGGCACTTGAAATTGAAGTGAGACCTCCAGATCAACTCGCACCGGAAGGCACAAATTATTGGCCAGGCACAGCAGGGTCATGCCAGTTTTTATCTTTATTTGAAACAGTGGCAACCGCTGCTGGTCCGGATTTGACTAATGAAACTTTCACGCAAGCAGCGGCTACCATAGGCAACTTTTCTTTACCGGGTTATAAATATGTTTCACTTGGTTCCGACAAGTTTGACGCGAGAGATTCCCTGATTTTAGGCCGTTGGAATAAAGAAGAAGAGCAATGGGAGGCTATTTCCGAGGAAATCAATACCTCGGAATAAGTTCAGATTGGCAGAAATAATTAGCTTTATGACTCAACGCGGTTAAGCCGTCTTTGACTTTTGTTAGGGTGGAAATCCATTAGGAAGTCCAACCATTGGGAGTTGACATATATGGATGAGAAAAAAGAATTCCGGACTATGTCAGGAGTTCCAGTTGCTTCTGTTTACGGAGATGGACCATTACCCGGTGAGTTCCCGTACACACGCGGGATACATTCAGGCATGTACAGAGACCGATTGTGGACGATGCGAATGTTCGCTGGTTTTGGGACAGCAGAAGACACAAATGTTCGTTTTAAAGATCTTCTACGAGCTGGGGGCACAGGACTCTCAACAGCTTTTGACATGCCAACTCTTATGGGTCGTGATTCTGATGATGAATGGTCAATAGGCGAAGTAGGGCGTGCTGGCGTGGCAGTCGACACTCTTGACGACATGATTGACCTTTTCGCTGACATCGATCTAGGTCAAGTATCCACGTCGATGACAATTAACGGACCCGCAGCAATTCTTCTCGCAATGTATGTGGCAGTTGCCGAACAAGGTGGAGTTGAAAGAGCGAAACTTGATGGAACACTCCAGAATGACATACTTAAGGAGTATCAGGCTCAAAAAGAATATATTTTTCCACCACGACCATCTGTCCGTTTAGTAAGTGATGTGGTTAGTTTCACAACTCATGAGATGCCACGTTGGAATCCGATCTCCATATCTGGTTACCACATTAGAGAGGCTGGTTCCACGGCCGCACAGGAACTTGCTTTCACTTTGGCTAACGGATTTGCATATGTTGAAGCAGCACAGGCAGCTGGTTTAAATGTGGATGACTTCGCACCCCGGCTAAGTTTCTTTTTCAACAGCCATTCAGACTTCTTTGAAGAGATAGGAAAATTCCGTGCAGCGAGAAGAATCTGGGCTAGATGGTTACGTGATCGCTACGGAGCTCAAGATGAACGTAGTCACAAACTTCGTTTTCACACACAAACTGCCGGGGTGTCACTAACAGCTCAACAACCTGAGATAAATATTGCACGTGTCGCTATACAAGCTTTAGCAGGTGTCATCGGTGGGACTCAGAGCCTGCATACAGACAGCTACGATGAAGCTCTAGCTTTACCAACCGAGGATGCAGCAAGAATTGCTTTACGAACACAACAGATTGTTGCTCACGAAACAGGTGCAACAAGTGTTGCTGATCCTTTGGGAGGGTCAGATTATGTTGAGTGGATGACAGATGAAATGGAGAGACAGGCCGAAGAAATTTTCAACCACTTGGAAGAATTAGGCGATGGTTCGATCCTCGAAGGCGTGTATGTCGGAATAGAAAATGGGTGGTGTGTTGGAGAAATTGCAGATGCTGCATACAGGTTTGAACGCGAGGTAAACAGTGGTGAGCGTTTAATAGTAGGTGTAAATTCTTTTACAGAGGGTGGAGATGAAGAGATCGACCTCCTAAGTATTGATCCCGGGACTGAAGACACTCAACTTAAGNGNTTGGCAGANATAAANCAGTCAAGAGANAGTGACTTAGTTGAAAAAGCATTAANNAGNCTNTCNGNNGAAGCAGNTGATNCNGNAATAAANCTTATGCCAGCAATAATTGAAGCGGTNAAAGTNAGAGCNACAGAAGGNGAGATTGTGNNANCACTNGAATCAGTATTNGGAACNTATGTAGAAAAGGCATTCGTATGAANAAAAAAGAAAANGCACCGATACGAATNGTTCTTGCAAAATTAGGTNTAGACGGGCATGACAGGGGTTTAAAAGTTGTAGCNAGAATGTTGAGAGACGCTGGTATGGAAGTGGTTTATTTAGGTTTGAGGCAGACAACTGAGATGGTTGTGACAGCAGTTGAGCAAGAAGATGCGGATGCGGTGGGCATATCTATGCATAATGCAGGACACTTAACATTGGCACCTCGGATAGTTAAAGCTCTAGAGGACGCCGGTCTTGACGTTCCAGTTGTTGTAGGAGGGATAGTGCCTGAAAGTGATCTAGAGGCTATGGCTGAAGCAGGAGTAGCTGGAGTTTTAGGTCCTGGTTCTTCTGCTGAAGATGTAGCTACGTGTGTTCGTGAGGCAGTGGCCACCCGTGGCGAGTGAAGACTCAACATTAATTTCGCTTGTAGAAAAGGCCAGTGAAGGTGACCGACGTTCAGTTGGTCGGCTTTTAACACTTGTAGAAAGGGGAGGTGATTCTGCCGAACAGGTTGCAGAAGCAACTCATACACTTTCCGGTAAATCACATGTCATAGGTATCACTGGAGCTCCT
Source organism: Acidimicrobiaceae bacterium (assembly GCA_002716285.1). GTDB lineage: Bacteria > Actinomycetota > Acidimicrobiia > Acidimicrobiales > MedAcidi-G1 > MedAcidi-G1. Next base: position 29,099 of record PBAM01000023.1, on the reverse strand, counting down.
GGAGCTGGAAAGTCGACTCTTACAGCTTGCTTGGCAAGAGATTTAGCGGTGTCTGAATATAAACCTGCAGTTTTAGCAGTTGACCCATCATCGCCTTTGACGGGAGGAGCTATTCTTGGTGATCGAGTGCGAATGGAAGAAGCATCAGAAGCAGGAGCTTTTATCCGTTCAATGGCGACAAGAGGACATGCTGGCGGCTTAGCACTTGCAGTTCCCGGGATGGTGCGAGTATTCGACGCTTTCGGATTCAATCCAATAATTATTGAAACTGTAGGAGTGGGTCAGGTTGAAGTCGATGTTGCCTCAGCAGCAGACACAGTTGTGGTGGTCGTTACATCAGGATGGGGAGATGCCGTGCAAGCTAATAAAGCTGGCCTGCTCGAGATTGCTGATCTTTTCGTTGTAAATAAAGCGGACCGTCCTGGAGCAAGTGATGCTAGAAGAGACCTAGAACTAATGATTGACTTATCGCAGTTAACTGGTCAAGCGGTTAGAAGGCCAGAAATCGTTATTACCACAGCCACTGAAGGTGAAGGGTTGGATGAATTTAAGAAGGCTATTTTTGAACATAAGGAACTTTTGTTTGAAGGAGAACAAATTTCGATAAGACGGTCCAAACGCTGGAAGGCTGAAGTCAGATCACGTCTAGATTATTTACTTTCAGAAGTAGCAAAAGAATCCATAGAAAATTTAGAAGAGGAAAAGAGCTCTTCTCCAGGTTCTGTAGCACGTAAAATAGCAAAAAATCTNCTAAAAAAAAGATGAATTGCGTTAAATCGACTAGAGATAACTCTCATGCCGTTAAGATCTGAACCTTGAATTCAAAACTACGTTCAACAGTTGGACGCCTGTTACAAGGCTATGCTCAGCGGCTCTTTCGTTATATGGGAGTGACTGTCGTTAATACCATTGTCGGCCAGTCGGTACTGTTTATATTTCACGCAGTAATTGGATTGCCAGGAATGGTCGCTAATGCATGTGCAGTAGCGATTAGCACGGTCCCTGCTTATNTACTGAGTCGGAATTACGTATGGGAACAACCAAAAGGTGATCACTCAGTTGGAGGAGAGATAGCACCATTCTGGATGCTGGCCTTTGCTGGACTAGCTCTTTCAACAGCAGTTGTAGGTGTAGTGGATGGAATTTTTGGTGGCACATGGTCAGTTCAAATCGCAAATGCTTCTGCTTATGGAACTTTATGGATTGTGAGGTTCTTAGTTATAGAGCATCTTCTCTGGGGAGATTCAGTTGATGGCGACCCAGAAGAACCACAAAGCGATGAAAAACTTACGGTTTAACTTTGGAAAAACACGAAAAGTTATTGTTTGAACTGGCTGAATCAGTAAAAGGTTTTATGCCAGCCGACGAAGGGCTAGCACTAAATCGACATGGAACCTCATTAGATGTTGAAGGTCCATTTCTGGAAGTTGGAAGTTATTGCGGTAAATCAGCTATTTATTTAGGTTTCTCAGCAAAGGAAACTGGGAGACTTCTTTTTTCCGTTGATCACCACAGAGGCTCGGAGGAAAATCAACCAGGATGGGAATGGCATGATCCTGAAATTGTCGATCCAGAAACTGGATTAATAGACACTTTGCCGGAATTTCGTCGCAATATAAAAAAAGCAGGTTTGGAAGACAATGTTGTGGCAGTTGTAGGTGATTCACCAGTAATTGCAAAAAATTGGAGCACACCTTTGGCGTTGTTATTTATCGATGGGGGACATGGTGCAGAACCTGCACATGAAGATTACGAAAATTGGGTGCCNAAATTNCTTATTGGTGGGAAGCTTTTGATACATGATGTATTTGAAAACCCCGAAGAGGGCGGCAGGCCACCGTTTGAAATATTCCAGCGAGCTGTGNCTTCTAAGTTCTTCGAAGAGATAGACGCAGTGGGTTCTNTAAGAGTTCTTAAAAGAGTCGATTCCGGTATTTAGCACTAACCAGTTTCGGTTAATCGAGATCAAGAATGTGTTCTTCGGTGTCTATTATTTCAGGAAGTCCGGCCTTGTCTGTAAAAATACCTGAAGCAGGGCTTGATTGAGATATTGCATCAGCAGCCAGAATAACTGCAGCTGAAGAGTAAGTCGTTCTTTCAGCTTCTGGAAAAGANTGTTTTGCCGGATGAACAACTCCAGTCAAGTAATGGCCNTCTATTTGTCTCATCTCTTGGCTCCAAAGGAAAAGAGATTCAGCTTTTTGGGTGTCTCCGGCAGTTAAATAAGCAATTGCACATTCACAAGTTTCAGCTGTTGTTACCCAAGGCTGGTCACTAACGCAACGAACTCCTCTATTTTCCATGATAAAAATGTCTGATTTTTCTGAAAGCAAATTTTTGCCTTGATTTCCAGAAACAACTCCAGAAAGCACCGGGTAATACCAATCCATCGCCCATCTTTCTTTAGGAGCGAATGCTTTATCAGGGTATTTTCTAACTACGTGGGCAAGATTGGCGAGAGATAGTTCCCAATCAGGTCTTTCATGTCCTAGTTCTTCTGCTATTGATATCGCGCAACGCAAACTATGGCAGATACTTGAAGAACCGGTTAATAGGGAGTATGACCATGGGGTGCCATCAGGGTGCATAGCCCAGATAATTTCTCCGCGTGGAGTTTGCAGGCCAAGCACGAAATCTATAGCTGGTTCAACTACTGACCACATAGTTTCAAGAAATCCGCGGTCATGAGTCATAAGCCAGTGATGCCAAACTCCTGTCGCCACATATGCAACCACATTGGAATCATGTTTTGGATCCTCTATCCCATTTTCAAGGTAGTAGTGGTGCCAAGCGCCATTAGGTAGTTGATTTTCTTTTAACCACAGATAAGCCTTTTCTGCTGCATCCAGATGGCCGGTTACAGCAAGTGCCATTGCGGCTTCTATGTGATTCCATGGATCTGAATGGCCACCTGGAAACCACGGAATCATTCCGTTGGGAAGCTGCCAGTCAATTATTGCTTCGGCGGTTTCTATTAGTTCTTTCGTGCTGACAACATTCGGGATATTAGGAAGAGACATGTTTGGCCTCCATCACTGGTTTTGAAGCGTAGACAACGAGACTTTTACCTAAAAAGGGACTTAGAAGTCTTTCCAGAATTCTTGTAATCCAAGGTGATTTTTCGATGTCCCAAGCGAGTACTTGATGATAGGTCCTTACGAAAAAGTTGTCCTGTATTGGTTTATTCGGACCAATTATGCAACGTAGCCACCAGTAGGGACTGTGGAGCGCATGAACTCGGTGGTGGCCCTGAGGGTCTAATCCAGAATCTGAAATCATTTTCGTAAGCTCTTTTCTTTTATAGATACGCACATGACCTCCGACGGCTTTAGGGGCGTAGTAATCGTCTGACAAAGACCAGCATATTTTTTCTGGGAAACGAGAAGGGATGGTGATGGCTAGAGTTCCTCCAGGGTTTAGAACACGTTCAAGTTCATTTAGGGCATCTAAGTCATTATCAATATGTTCCATTACTTCAGAGCAAATAATTCGGTCAAAAGAATGGTCGGCGAAAGGTAAACGGGTTGCATCACTATTAGTAGTTTCAATTGCTATCGGTGGTTTTATCTCACCTTGCTCGTACATGACACCGGCTACTGCTCTTACTTGTTTCAGTTCCTCAAAACCCAAATCACAAGCGACTACTGAAGCTCCGCGTCTCAAAGCCTCATATGCATGACGTCCAAACCCACAACCCATGTCCAGAATCCGATCCCCAGACTCCACTCCTAGAAGGTCATAATCAGCTGTCAACACGGAATTAGCCTTTACTTTCAGCGAGAAGTAGATGGTATTGCTCTACAGTTCTTAAAGCAGTGTGATGCCAACTCCAGTTTTCTATAACCCTCTGTCTTCCATTCTTTCCAACTCTTGAACGACTTTCAGGGCTATCTAAAACTTTCCCAATCATTGAGGCTAAAGCTTCGCTATCACCAGGCGGTACTTGAAAACAAGTTTCATCATGATGGCCAGCGACTTCGGGTAGAGCACCACCAGTGGTAGTCACCAATGGCACTCCGCACGACATGGCCTCAATAGCTGGCAGTGAGAAACCCTCATACAAAGATGGGACTACAGCAATTTGCGCTTCACTGTATAGTTCCACAATTCGATCGTCAGAGACTCCATGAACCCAGTTAACGCAATCAGTTAACCCCAACTCGTCAATAACATCTGTTGACGAACCACCTTCGGAAGGTTTTCCGATTATGACTAACTCTACGTCACGTTCAGTTTTTAGTTTTGCGATTGCTTCGAGCAGGTATTTCAGTCCTTTCATAGCGACATCAGCACTAGCTGTTGTAACTATCATCCCAGATTTTCGTTCTACCCCCGGAACAGGCGCAAACAGTTCAGGATCAACTCCCACAGGTACGACATGTATACGATTTGGGTCAACTTTATGGTCGGCAGTTATATCTACTTTTGATGATTCAGAAACAGTCATAACGCGATTCATGCGTTTCGCCACTCGGGTTTGCATCTTGGTAAAGGCATACCAACGTCTTTTTGAAAATGACTCAAAAAGAGTTCTTGAATGGGCTATTTCCAAACGTCTATCAACTGTAATTGGATGGTGGATAGTAGACAGTAAAGGAAAACCAGCCTTTTTTTGAAGCAGGGCTAATCCCCATCCTAAGCACTGATTGTCGTGAACAAGATCGAATTCATCTCTCCTTGACTTTAGATAGTCCCAGGCTCTCAAACTGAAAGACAGGGGTTCTGAAAAGTTGCCAGTATTAAAACTAGCTACCTCGAGAAAGTCCCATTTGGTTTTAAGTTCCCATATTCTTGGTTTTCTCATAGGGAAGTGGTCATTGAAAATATCGAGACTAGGTAGACGAACGAGTTTCACCCGTTCGTCTATTTCTGGATAAGGCTGACCAGAGAGGACTGTGACACTATGCCCTAAATCGGCAAGAGCTTTTGTCAAGTGGCGCGTGTAGATACCTTGACCACCACAATGAGGTTTACCTCTGTAGGAGAGATAAGCGATACGTAATTTGCGATTACTATCGACAGGGCTATTTTCGGATTTAGACATTAGAACATTCTCGCTGGATTTTTGTCTGATTACTCACCGGTAATTAGATACTGTTGAGTAATGCGAGCTTTGGTGCAAAGAGTCAGAGAAGCCAGTGTAAGGGTTGAAGACCAACTAGTAGGAGCCATTAATCAAGGGTTGTGCGTATTCGTGGGAGTGACACACGATGATGGACCTGAAGAGTGCGACATGTTGGTTAAGAAGCTCCTTCATTTAAGGATTATGGATGATGAAAATGGTGTGATGAATAAGTCCGTCATAGACAAAGAAGGCGAAATTTTGATCGTGAGTCAGTTCACGCTTTATGGCGATATATCTAAAGGACGTCGACCGGCATGGTCAGCGGCAGCAGCACCGGAACAAGCTGAGCCATTGATTGAAAGGGTTGTAGAAGGTTTAAAAGCAGGGGGGGCGAAAGTGGAAACAGGAAAATTTCGACAGTACATGTCGGTTGATTTAATAAATGATGGCCCTGCAACACTGATGATCGAAATATAAATATTTCGAAAAGTAATTTTTATCTGCCAAAAAAATGCGGGCGACGGCCCAAACCGAAAAGTATGAAAGAAATCACCAACATCGGCCAAATGCCAATTTTTGTGTACCAGGTATTTCCCGTTCGTATGCCTACATCTGCTTGTAGTACAGCTTGTTCGGTGATTCCAGTCCGTTGTAAAACCTTGCCTGAAGGGTCGATGATTGCACTGAAGCCAGTGGGGGCAGATTGAAGCAACCAACGGCCTGTTTCGATAGCTCTTAGTTGGCTTGACGCGACTTGTTGGCTTTGAACTTGTGTTAACCAATAACTGGCCCCATTTGTTGGATTGATAATTATTCCAGCTTGGTTTTCTGCAGCTTCACGTGCTCGTTCTTCAAAGAAAACCTCCCAAGATATGACTACGCCGAGTTTTCCAAGAGATGATTCAATTACAGCAGGCTCGGTTCCTGGTCGGACATCGCGTGCAGGAAGACTGTTTTTGGCAAAGCGTTCCACCAAACCTCTTAGCGGTACAAACTCTCCGAAAGGCACAGTCTTAACTTTGTCAAATCTCCCCGCAACCTGCCCTTCGGGTTCCAGCACTTCTACATAGTTTAAATTTGAGGTTGTGTCATCTGGATCTTTATGGAACCAGCCTGCAGAGATAACTGTGTCTAAAGATTTAGAGAGACTTTCCAGTGTTAAACGAGCATCATCTGAATATAGACGACTGGGATTTTTATCAGCTTCAGGTAAATCAGGGTCAGGATTTACTACATTTTCCGGCCATACAACCAAATCCACAGGAGTTTCAACATTGTTAGTAGCAGAAACCTGATTTGCGAAAACTATTGCAGCGCCTGTTGGGGTTGCTCGGGTGCGTTGGGGTCCTCCGCCTTGAACTACGGCGATGTTTATACTTTCAATTTCACGTCCATTGGGCGCAAATGCGGTTAACGTTCCAAGCCCAACAGTTAATATCACCGCTGCAGCTAGAACTTTCACAGCCTTTTTTGGAGTTCTAATGATGGTGCTTATAAAACAGCCAGCAGATGTGACAACAGCGACGATAAGTAAAGGGCCGGCAACTTTAGACAAAGGAGCAACAGGCCCTGAAGCCTGACCGATCGGAATTGACGCAAGCGGAACGCCGCCAAAAGGAAATCTCCAACGAGCTAGCTCAACTAATGTCATAATTCCAACAAGTGCTAATTGACGTCCTTTTCTTGGTGGCACAAGAGTCATTCCGATCGCAAGAAAGCTTGAATGAATCAGACCTGCTGCGATCCACCCGGGTGGAGTAAGGTCGATCATCCAAAAAGTAGAAGGTAAAAGCCAAGCTAAACCGACCAAGAAACCTAGGGTCAACCGCTTTTTTGCACTTTTATTCGCTATAGAGATGTCCAAAATAGCTATTCCTATGAAAGAACAGGGCCAGAAGCCCCAAGGGGGGACCGAAGCTGCGATTAAAAGACCAGCAACTAAAGGTTTTAGAAACTCGGACCGGAATAGGAATTTTCTCAATTTATTCCGAACTTTTCTATTACCGAAACTGCAGCTTCGTTTCCTGAGCGAACAGACGCAGGTATTCCGACACCGAAATGATATGAACCCGAGATAAACACCCCAGGTGCTTCATCTGCCAACAAGTCGATAGTTTCTTTCATTCTTCGCAAATGTCCTGTTTTAAATTGGGCTAAAGCTGTTGGCCATCGAGTTACACGGAATTCAAGGGGTTGAGAGTCTAAACCCAAGGTGGTAGCCAAGTCGTCGGTTAGGTGTTCAACAAGTTCTTCGTCACTGAGACGGTCGTGTCTTTGGTCATCAGCGCGTCCAGAAGAAACTCGAATTAGTGTTTGCGACCCATCGTCTAGATGCGCCCATTTGTTACCCGAAAAAGAACACGCTGTCATTAGCATTCCGGCAGATCTCGGAACTAGAAAACCGCTTTGATCTTTTGGAATATTTATATCTGAGTTCTTGAAAGCAAAGCTAACAAGAGAGACTGAAGCATGTTCTATATCGGAAAGCCGAGAACTGCTAGTAGGTGAAACTGAAGTTAACAGCTTCGCTGCATTCTGGGCAGAGGTAGCTAGAACCACAGCATCAGCTATTTCTGAACCAGCGTTGGTTTCTAAAACCCATTGCCTATTAGTGCGATTTACAGAAACGACATTTGAATCTTTTCTAATTGATCCGCTGATCTGTTCAGTAAGTTTTTCTACAATATGTCCCATCCCATTTGGGTGAGTGTAGAAAACTGGTGATTCTGGATCAGAATTTTGTTGCGCTTCTCTAAGTGCTGTAATCAGGCCTTCTTCATGGCGGGCAGCTTCTAATAGTTGCGGAGCCATAGTCTCGCAACTCATCTCATCTACAACTCCCGCGTTGATTCCTCCTAGTAGCGGATCAACAAAAAGTTCAAACACAGAATCACCCACACAGTCGCGAACTAAGGAACCAATAGAAACGTCGGTTCCTTCAGGTATTGCTTTACTGGGTTTACCTCCTTGCTTTATTTTCAAAGCGTCATCAGAGTTCAACAATTGCGACGGTAACGAATCGGGATCAAGAGGAATTCCGAGAACGTTCGGAGAGGGCAGTGGCTCTAATGAGCCGTTTGCCCAAATTGATGCAGAGCGAGAACTAGGAGAAACAAATTCTTTTGAGATCCCAATTTCATCGAAAAGGTCCTTAGCCCAAGGAACTCTAGCTAAGAAAGCATCCGCCCCCTCATCCAGCAAAAAACCCGCAAAAAGGCTAGTTTTTAGCTTCCCACCAGTTTGCTTCTCACTCTCCAAAACAACTACTTCAAAGTTCCCTCCACTCTTTAAAAGGCGATAAGCAACTGTGAGGCCTGTGACACCTGCCCCCACTACGACAATTTTTTTCTTATCCATCTTTTCTTTCGGGGAGTTTGTGAGAATGAACCATTTCAACTACATGCGAGAGCACCCCTGGATCAGTGTCTGGTAGAACTCCATGGCCGAGATTGAAAATGTGCCCAAAATTATTGTTATTCAGCTTAAGAATTTCAGACACAGCTTTTTCCACTACTTCAATGGGTTCTAAGCAAATTTCAGGATCCAAGTTCCCTTGGATGGCAATCTCATCTCCCAGTTTTGCTCTAGCGGCATCTATAGGTGTGTTTGAATCAATGCCTACTACATCTGCTCCTGCCACGGCAATAAGGTGAAGAATTGGTTGCGTCCCCACTCCGAAGTGGATTTTTGGAACACGAGAATTGTTAATTGATGAAAGCACTCTTTTGCTATAGGGGAAAACTTTTTGTTCGTAGATTTCGGGTTCAATTAAGCCTGCCCAGCTGTCAAACAATTGAATGGCTGATGCTCCTGATTCGATCTGATGGTTGAGGGAAGAGATTGTTATATCTGAAAGTTGATTCATTAGTGAGTCCCAGATTTCAGGCTCGTGTTCCATCAATGCTTTGGTTTTTTCAAGTAAGCGTGAAGGCTTACCCTCGATTAGGTATGAAGCCACTGTGAAAGGTGCTCCAGCGAAGCCGATTACAGGAACCGGGCATTCTTGAGAGAGTATTTTTATGGCCTCTCCTACGTAAGGGACATCAATTTCAGGTTCNAATGTTCGTAGCCGTTTTAAATCCTCGATGCTTTCAAAAGGATTTTCCACAACGGGACCTACGCCTGGCTGTATCTCAATTCCAAAACCGATCGAATGAACGGGAACCATGATGTCAGAAAAAAGTATTGCTGCATCAACTCCGTATCTCTCAACCGGTTGAAGGGTGATTTGGGCTGCCCTTTCAGGGTCTGAAGCTGCTTCTAAGATGCTTCCCGTTCCGCGGATTTTCTTATACTCGGGGAGCGACCTTCCAGCTTGACGCATGAACCAAACCGGTACCCGTGGATGCTGCTCATTTCTGCATGCAGAAATGAAATCTGATTTCTTAGCAGTTNCATCTGTCGAAAGAAAAGAGTTTTCCATGTTGGGATGTTACCCAAGCATTGACCACATCTTTTCTTTCTGGTGAGGGTTATATCTAGATTTGAAGGATTGCTTCCTCTAGAAGGTTTCGAGCCTTATTGGATTGAGGCTTAGCTAGGCGAGCGAAAGCGGAAGTTTGCGACATTTGAAAAATTTCCTTAGCGGCGTCTTTAGTGGGTTCTAGTTTGTTGCGTGCCTGCAAATCAGAAACTGTTGGTTCGAATACTAGAACTTCTGTTCCATTTGAACGGATTTGTTCGATTTCCTTATGGAGTGTTCTTGAATTCCATGCCACAGAAAGGGAGTTCCTCTCCTGTGATGCAATCAGTGTGGAAGCCGAAGAAATAACCACTAGATCAAGTTGCAAAGCGGCAAGAAGGTCAGAGTTGGTTACTGAATGAACCCCACCGTCAACGTAACGTTTTCCATTAATATTCATGGGACTAAAACGACCTGGGATTGCNGAGGATGCTTGAACTGCAGAGCCAACATCGGTTCTTATGTCATCTCTNCCAAACACCGCNCTCTTCCCGGTGTCAAGATCAACAGCGCACAACCAAGTCGGTTTGTCGGGCCAAAGCTCAGGGTGAATTTGTGAAGTTCTTTCAGCAAAAGAAGAACCGTCAGCCTCTCCTAATGGAAGGAGTCCAGTGATCGCAACCATAGGTCNAGGACGCCCACCTAGAAAAAGCTCTTTTAAAAGAAGAGTCGGNTTGGAAGGCATCTTGCTGCTAGTGCTAAGGCCGGGTTCAGGCATTTTAAGAGAAGTCGTAACACGGTTGACTATCTGTTGTCCTTCTGTGCTCATCGAATCATCTGTGTAATAACTGGCTAAATCTGATGGGGAGATTCCGGCGCGCAAAGAAATTGCTGTAAGCGAACCGGCCGAAGTTCCAACTATGACATCAGAAAGCCTTGAATCCCAGCCCGTAGCCCTGAAGATGGCGTCGATGACCCCACTATGGTGGGCAGCTCCAGAAAACCCCCCAGCGCTTAGAACAAGACCTATCGTTGTCTCTGTTCCATTTTCGCTCATCTGTTACCTTTCCGCTAGTGATACAGGACTGTATTTTTCTAATCTATTTGTGTTTTTCAACTACGCGATAGGATTAATACCCTGTCAATTTTTGCNTTAAACCAAAAATTTAACTTAATTATTAGGAATACAAGACCTTTGGGGGCATTTATCTCAAATGAGTTAGAAGCTGAACAGGCTTACGTCGACAAAGCTTACGGATGTTTAGAAGCTGCTAAAGAAAGAGTCTTTGATCTCACTTCGATGGTTGAAGTGGGCAAAGGTGGAACAAACCAAGCGCGTGTTGAGAGAGATGCTATATGGGNCTCTGTCTCAACACGGTTGGGGCAGTTAAACATGGGTGACGCNGCTCTAGTTTTCGGGCGTATCGACCAAAATGTTGATTCAGAAAGTTTTTACATCGGGAGAGTTGGTGTATGGGANGANAAGCAGGATCCGATAGTNGTNGATTGGCGNGCACCCATTGCAGANTCTTTTTATAGGGCTACTGGNTTGNANCCAATGGGNCTTGAANGACGAAGACATTTTGTAAGCCGCGGTAGAACCCTTCTGNCATTAGAAGATGAAATATTTGGGGACATTGAAAAATTTCGCGACAATGAAAATTCTTCTCTTAAAGGCGAAGGTGCTCTTATAGCAGCGCTTGAAACAGCCAGAACAGGCCGCCTCCAGGACATTATCGGAACTATCCAAGGTGAGCAGGACGAAATAATTCGTGCTCCGATTTCAGGTGTGGTAGCGGTACAAGGAGGTCCTGGTACAGGAAAAACGGTTGTAGCTCTTCACCGGGCGGCTTATTTGTTATATACCCACCGGTTTCCACTTGAAGGACAAGGGGTTCTAGTAGTAGGACCTAATCGTTTATTTTTGGCCTACATAGAACAGGTTCTCCCATCTCTAGGTGAAGCAGGGGTTGGGATGGCTTCTCTGGGAGATTTGGTTGGGGGAGTCCGAGTTGGAGATCATCGAGACCCCGAAGAAGTTTCACGGTTAAAAGGTGATCTTCGCATGGTCAAATTTTTAGCCCGCTCAGCAAAAATCCGTCAACGTCCTCTGCGCGAAGATTTTAGAATCGGTTACGGAGTCCAGTGGTTACACATCACTGTGGAACAAACCGCGCAAATAGTCTCAGAGGCACAGAGACGTTACAGGACTCATAATGCAGCTCGGCATTTTGTCGAAGAAGAGTTTTATTCCACCCTTGCTTTGAGTTCAAATGAGTCCCTTGACCACCGCACCGTAGGAGACAGACTTAAAGGTCAGATGGCTATAAGGGAAGCTTTAGATTGGATGTGGCCTGTACTTACACCTTCACAACTGTTGAATGATGTATTTGGTTCTCATGCGTTGATAAAGGCAGCTGACCCGAAACTTACAGAAGAGGAAGTTAAGTCTTTGTATAAAACTCGAGAATCTTCATCTAAAGAAATCCTTTGGTCTGCCTCCGATGCAGCTTTACTGGACGAAGCTCGTGCGGTCTTAGGGTCACGGCCTGGCAAAAGAGAAGAGGACTCAATCAGGACTTTCGGTCATATAGTCGTTGATGAAATTCAGGACCTTTCGCCAATGGATTTAAGAATGCTTTCAAGAAGGTCTTTAAATGGTTCAATGACTGTAGTTGGAGATATCGCGCAAGCAACAGGAGCTTGGGCTCACCAGAACTGGGAGAGTATTCTGCTACACCTCCCAAATCGTAAAGAACCCCAGATGCGCGAGTTGACGATTGGTTATCGAATCCCGGCTCCACTTATGGAACTAGCGGCAAATGTACTCCAAGAAGTAGCTCCAGATTTGAAACCCCCAAGTTCCGTGAGAACTGACGGTGAACCCCCAATATTTGTGCAGGTTGACGATTCACTAGATCTTCTTACAGAAGTAGTAACTGAAGAACAAAAAAAAGCTGATTCCGGCAACCTTGCTATAGTTGCGGCAAATTCGCAGGTAGGAGAAATTGAAGCGTTACTAGAAAACGCAGAGATTGTTTTCGGACGTCCCAACCGCCGAGGTCTCGACGAACAGTTAACGGTAGTCCCAGTAGGGCTTGTGAAAGGACTCGAGGTTGATGTCGTAATCGTTGTTGAGCCAAAGAGGATTATCGAAGAGCAGATCCAGGGAATGAGAGCCCTGTATGTTGCATTAACTCGTGCGACAAAACGAGTTGTAGTGGTTCATGCTGAAGAACTTCCTTTGAATATGCAAAATTAGATTTGTAATTAAGAATTACCTTTTTTCAGTTTTGCCATTTCGCTGAAAAGTGCAAGTGGAGATTGAATAGTTTGGTCTTTTTCAATTTCTCTGAAAATTGCATAAACATTTACCGCTATACGTTCCCACTCACCCCATTCCTTGAAACCGCCCAGATCAATATCGGCTATTACTTCAGCTGCTGTTTGACCACAAGCATGACGCTCTCGACACTCGTTATCTACAAAAGTTAGGTAATCACGAACAGCAGTCACTCCCGCAGCATCAGTTAAAGGACCGTGACCTGGAATTATTACTTCAGCTTCCAGTCCTAGAATACGATCACATGCGTCAATCCAGTTAGACACAGGACCGTCCCAGATTATTGGGGTTCCATGAATAAAAAGAATGTCACCGCAGAATACGGTAGCGGTATCTGGTAGATGCACTAGCAGNTCGCCGGACGTGTGGGCGGGTCCGACTTCTATTAGTTCCACTGTGCGGCCGCCAACATCGAGTTGCAGCTCACCGCTGAAAGTCCGATCTGGTGGCGGCAACTCAATATTGCTGAAATCGAAAGACCCAAAAGCCTCTTGTATATAAGAATTAGTTGCTTCACCGAGATCTATTTGCATTAGCGCTTCCAAGGCAGATGGNGGAATCGCTTCCATTTCAACTGCCGCTGCCTCGGTAGTGATGATCTGAGCACCGTTTTCACCTCCAACCAGACTATTCCCATANCAATGATCACCATTAGCNTGAGTGTTAACCACAACATTTATGGGATGAGCCGAAGTGACTGAAGACATTGAATCAAGCATGTTCTGAGTGAGTTTCAGATCAAAAAGNGTATCCACCAGCAACGATGACCACTCTGAAGCGATGAGCCCTGCGTTGCTCCAACCCCATCCACCATCAGGTTGCAAGTATGCGAAAACGTTGTCAGCTACCTCATGGAGACCATGTGTGTAGGAAACGTTATTAAAATCCTTGTTCACCAAATTAACTTTAGGCGAAACGAGTATTTAATTGCAGTGTCAGCAGCTAGTTGTGAGAAATAGCATCGAGAACATTGAGGCGTGAAGCTCTGAAAGCCGGAAGAATAGAAGCCAGAACTCCAAATAGTCCTGAGATAATTAGGTATCTGGTTAATGAGCCGAAAGGTATCGAGAGAATACTGACAAAGTCAGCAGGTATCGCTGCTGTTGCAGCCACACCAAAGAAGACCCCCATGGAGACGCCAAGGAGCCCTCCGAACAGAGCGATTATGACAGCCTCCCAACGGACCATCCTCCGCATCTGACGTCTTGTCATACCCACTGCTCTCAACAAACCGAGTTCACGGGTTTGTTCATANACAGAAAGTGCCAAAGTATTGGTTATACCCAGCACAGCTATTAACAANGAAAGAGCGAGAAAGGTCGTAATAACACTTAAAACCTGATCCAACTGTTTTTTAATCCCTTCACGATATTCAGCTCGATTCTCGACCGAAAGTTGTGGGTATTCCTGGGTGTAGGCCTCAACGGAAGCTCTAGCTAATTCAGGATCAGCATCAGGGTTAAAAAGAACGCTAAGGAAACTGTCTTGCGATCTTGGTAAGTAGCGGTCAAAAGTTTCTATATCAATTACCCAGTTCCCCAACATGGCTTCGTTTCTGAAAATCGCCGCTGTNGTGAGAGTGATCTCCTCACTGCCTTGGAAAGTCACATAGACCGGATCTCCTATTTTCAAACCTCGTTCCGTAGCGGGATCCTCATGGACAAGAATGGTTCCAACAGCGTCGGGAGCTGCTGGAGTCGTAGTGGAACCCTGAATGGTGTCAAAGTCCATGTGCGAGTCAACCAGTGAAAAGTTTGCACTTCCCACGTCTTTTAGATCTCCGTCAACTCCTAGCGCATCAAAAGTAAACCTGTATGAGACTACAGATTCAACCAAGTCCGGTCTTTCATTACTTAGTGTTCGAAGGTCGTTACCCAAATCATTTGAAAATCCTTGAAAATCACCACCGAAGCCATCAACCTGAATGACCAGATCCATAGAGGTGCTGTCTTCTATCAGATCAATGACAGTTGCTTTTAAGGAACTACTTACTACCGCAGCAAGGCTTACCAGTGCCAATCCAATAGTAAGAGCAGCAGCTGTTGCAGCTGTGCGTCTTGGTCTACGTGCAGCATTTTCCCGAGCAAGTTGTCCAGGGATTTTAAATAAAAGCTGTATGGGTCTTCCGAAAAGATTAGCCACAGGTTTAGTTGCGATGGGACTNAGCATGTAAATTCCGGCAAAAGTGGAAATCGCACCTGTGCCCAAAAGCCAGAGAATTCCTTTTGTGTTTATTTCCAAAATCATCCCTGAAATTAATTCAGCTATACCGATCAAAGTGACAGCTCCACCGATTAAAAGTCTTCTTCTGAGACTTGTAGGAGTAAAACTTATTTCTTCACGCATAGCAGAAACTGGTGCTATAGAGCGCGTGCGTCTCGCTGGAAGTATCGAGGAAAGAACCGTCGCGCCGATACTTACAGAAGCTGCCACAATAATTGTTCTGGGTTTCATTGGTAACACGCCTGGGAGNGCCCCGAAACCTGCTGATTCAAGCAGTTCTCGTAAGCCAAGGGCGAGAAGGTAGCCGACTCCTAAACCAACTGCCGTTGCTGTTATGCCGATTATTACTGCTTCTAAAATAACCGATCGGAAAACTTGACGTGTAGTTGCGCCGAGTGCACGCAGAAGTGCCAGTTCGCGTACACGTTGTCCCAAAACTATTGAGAAGGTGTTATTGATTATGAAAGCACTGACAATGACCGCAATCATTGCGAAAGCTAATAAGACACCAGATAGGACACTCAGAAAGGAGTTGAAATCATCTCTTTGTTCNTCAATCAGGGTCTCTTTGTCAACAACCTCGAGTTGAATGTCGTTGAGGAAACCCAAAGCAGTTTTTTGCTCCTCAGGTAGTGCCGACATTGACGCCATGAAATCCTGAGTGTAAGAATCCAAACGGTTCTGAATATCGGCTGCGACCTTCTCATGATCGGATCCAGGTGTTACAGCTACGTTCAGGTAGTCGTACGTCCCCTCATAGTCCAGAAAAGTATGCGAAGTTCGTTCCTCAAAAGTAGCGAGAGTTGCTCCAAAGTTCTTGTTTTCTGTGGGTGATCTCCAGTTGGCAATACCGGTGAGGGTAAAAAGACGGTTTCCTATTGGACCGCTGATTTTATATATTTCACCGATTTCAAAATCAAAATCTTCAGCAGTTTTCTTATCGACAATGAATTCACCTACAACCGCAGAGTCGGTGATATCACCAGTCCATTCAGGGGGTCTGCCATCGTAGACAAAAAATTCTTGTAAAGGACCCGAACCAGTGAAGTAGTTCATTCCAAACTGGGGAGCTCCACGAGTTTTAGTAGCTTTAGGTTTCCCGTCATCGTCAGTCACAATCGGGATGACGTTCCAAGCCATAATCTGCCCGCTTACAGCATCCACCCCTGGTATGTCGTCTGTGACTACTTCGAGTAATTCCTCTGGAACTGGTAGTCGGTTGAATCTCTCTGCATCCTGTACGGAAGCACGAACATTAAAATCAACATCTCCGATGATGTCGACTGAGAGCTCATCAAAAGAACTACGNAGCTTGTCAGTGAGCGTGAAAGAAGTTGTCATGAAGGCAACACCTAAGACAACTGCGAAAGTAGTCAGTGCATAGCGGAGCTTTCTACCGCGAATATTTCGGAGAGTAAGCCAAAACATGGATCAGTTAGAGAAGTTCTTTATGTTGTCCAGAATTCGATCGGCAGTTGGGTCTGTCATCTCATCGACAATTTTTCCATCACCTAAAAAAATCACTCTGTGGGCACGCGCGGCTGCTTGAGCATCNTGAGTGACTATAACCATTGTCTGATCNAGCTCTTCAACCGCACGTCTAAGAAAATCGAGCACTTCGTCACCGGTTTTAGAGTCAAGGTTCCCGGTTGGTTCATCGGCAAAAACTATTTCAGGTTTTGAAACGAGAGCTCTTGCAACAGCTACTCGTTGCTGCTGTCCGCCAGACAGTTCATCTGGTCGGTGTTTTAAACGATCAGCAATCCCCACCGCTTGTAAGACCTGATCCATCCATTCATTGTCAGGTTTCGTCCCAGCAAGGTCTAGAGGAAGAGTAGTATTTTCCTTTGCGGTCAAAGTNGGNANNAGATTGAATGCCTGGAATACGAAACCAACTTTGTTTCTTCTTAGAAGTGTCAGATCTTTATCAGAAAGGCTTCCGAGTTCTGTTTCTCCAATATGGACTGTTCCTGAAGTCAGATCGTCAAGACCCGCTGCACAATGCATGAGAGTGGATTTACCGGANCCTGATGGTCCCATAATNGCAGTGAATTTGCTTTTTTCGAATTCGACAGTNACATCGTCTAGAGCGCGAACCTCAGTTTCACCTGAACCATAAATTTTGCTTCCATTAGTGACACGCGCTGCCGCTGTTGAATTGTTTATAGTCATGCTTGAAGGATACATTCCTATTTTAGGAAAAGCTGAGGGGGTNGTGTGCCAGTTGACACTTTGAGAAATTTTGTGNAAGGNGANCTTGGAGATGTGCTCGCTCTCAATAACGCTGCTGCGCCCGCAGTNAACGAATTGACTTCTTCAGATTTGGAATGGTTTTCAGAAGTNTCCCACCTTTTCTTAGTTTCGGAGAGAAAAGTAGATGGAAAAAGACAAATTACAGGATTTCTAATCGGNTTGANNGGTCCTGGTGTTGATTATGAAAGCATCAACTACAACTGGTTCACAAGTAGGTATGAAAGTTTCTTGTATGTGGATCGTGTAGTGGTAGACGGGTCGTCTTGGGGTCAGGGGAACGGGCGACGTTTTTACGAAGCGCTTGCNANTTCAGGATCAAATCAGCCTGTTATGTGTGCAGAAGTGAATGTAAAGCCTCGAAACGAACGGTCTCTAATATTCCATGAAAAATTCGGATTTACACCTGTAGGGGAACAAGACACTGAAGGTGGTTCTAAGAGAGTTCAATTAATGGAATACAGGATTTAAGCTGGCTCGTCCCTTACCAAGGTCATTCCTAAAGGTTGCCTGCCCGGAGAACCACAGTGCCAACAGGGTTCCAGAGGTATCCCTCGCCAGGTGACTTCGCAGTGGTGGCAGACAAGGGTCACCCTGTCTATCCAACTATCCCCACCTTCATCACCCTCTATGGGTAATAACGCCATACGCGCAAATTAACCAATTCACGCGCGTAGGGGTGTGATCCTCGCAATTAAGGCTTAACGTCGGGGTCTAAGACAGTTAAAAAAACTTAAAAAAGGAATAACAATGGATGAAAACGTCCCAAATGAAGATGGTTCGAGTGAGCGACGAATCCAGTTTGATGCTCCTCCTCCGATGGTGATAGATCCGGACTGCAATTACGTGGCTGAGATGGTTACAACAGCTGGAACCATGAAAATTGCCCTTAATGCAAAACGTGCACCGATGACAGTCAACAATTTTGTCTTTCTGGCAAGGTGGCATTATTACGATGGAATAATTTTCCATCGCGTTATTAGAGATTTTGTGATTCAAGGTGGAGACCCGCAAGGTACAGGAACGGGTGGACCTGGCTACCGGTTTGAAGATGAACTACCCAACAGTGGTGAATACCAGGTTGGTTCTTTAGCTATGGCGAATGCAGGCCCTGATACTAACGGAAGCCAGTTTTTCGTTATAACAGGACCTTCGGGGGTTCAACTCCCACCGAGTTATTCACTTTTCGGTCAGGTAATAGACGGGTTGGAAGTTGCTGAAGCGATTCAATCTTCCCCGACAGGCGCACAGGACAGGCCTTTAGAAGATGTAGTTATTGAGTCTGTGACCATTTCAGAGGTTGAAGGCTGAAAACTTTAGTTCAGTTTGACGGTTCTTTCATTCTGGTTGCAAGGAATGCTGCAAGTAGCGCAGTTATTCCTGCAGCCAGGTGAATTGCCATAAAACGTGAACCGCTAGTGCTTGTGCCTAGCATTGCTGTTGCAAGAGTGATTCCGACAGTTCCTCCAACCATTTGAAGCATGTTCAAAGAACCTCCGGCAACACCAAGGTCCTGATCTCCTGCAGCTGAAGTTGCGGCATTTGCGATTGTGGCTCGAATGTACCCACTGCCGGCACCCGCTAACCCTGCTCCGAGGATGAACACGATCAACCATTTTTGTTGAGCTCCTATGCCAGCTATCAACATTGCTACAGCGAAAACAAGGCTCCCAGTTATTGAAACACGTCTAGCCCCTTTGTCTAGATCATGGACACCGCCAAGTTTCGCGGCGATAGCAAAAGAGAGTGGTCGGGGAAGCATAAGAAGACCGATAACAGTTGGTCTGAAACCCCAACGGCGTTCTAAAAGGAAAGGGGCGATAATCATCGCGCCCATGTACGCGGCTTGCAGTACGGCTTGAACGGCTATTGGGATGGTGAAGTTCGGTTTAGCCAATAATTCTGGAGGCAGCAAGGGCATTTTTGTTCGATTTTCGACAGTTCGAAAAGCTATGAGTGCCAATGGTGAAATCACAACTGCAGAAATCACAACCGGATGGGTCCAACCCCAGACAATGCCCCTGTTCACGGCAATTAAAAGGCTTCCTACCCCTATGCCAAGGGTAAGAGCGCCTGGGACGTCAAAACTAACATCAGACTGTTTCTCAGTTTCAGGAAGAGTTCTAGCTCCAAATCCGAATGCGACCATCACGAGTAGTCCTTGAATAATAAAAAGTGTTCTCCAGCCCAACCATTCGATCAAAGGACCTCCTGTTACGACCCCAATAGCTGGAGATACTGCTACTACAGCCATCCAAAGCCCTAACACTTTTGAACGTTCTTTCCGTCCGTAAACCGAAAGGATGATGGCCATAGCTGAAGGCCCCGCGGCAGCGGTCGCCGCTTGAGCTAAAGTCCGCATGAAAATTAGAGAACCGACATTCCATGACAAAGCAGTTAATAGAGCCAAAATCCCGCCTAGTGCGAAACTTCCAAGGTAGGTGCGTCTATGCCCATGCAAATCTCCCATTTTCCCAGCAATCGGGGTGATAACAGCAAAAGCCAGCAAAGGCGCTGCTAGAACCCAGGTCACCGAGTCGTCGGAGGTGCCTAGATCCCTTGCTATCCGAGGCAAAGAAGCTGAAAGGACAGTTACTGGATAGCTGCTAGTAGCGGTTCCAAATAGTGCTGCGATTAGAACGATCTTTGGATAGTCAGGACGGTTAGAGAGTTTTTTTCGTTTAGACGCCCAAAGTCCAGAAGGCAGGTGAGAACTTTCTCCTTCGTTCATAGACTCTATTCATTCCAACCAGAGAGAATTCCTGGTACTTCACTGATGCTTTGGGCAATAGGAAAATCAACTTTTTCCAATTCTTTTGGATCAGGAATCTCAAGTTCCCATGTCGTGTGATGGGGGACATGAATGGCTTTTGCTCCGATATTCAAAACTGGAAGAACATCAGAACTAACTGAGTTTCCTATCATCACGAACATCTCAGGGTTAATGCCGTAACGATTTAAGAGCATCTCATATACAGCGGCATCTTTTTCCCCCACAACTTCAATGTTCCAAAAGAAATCAGAGAGTCCGCTATTCTCGACTTTCGCCCTTTGATGAAGAACGTCTCCTTTTGTGATTAGAAGTAGATGGTGGTTGTTAGATAGTTCGCTAAGTGTTTCTTCAACATCTGGAAGCAAGTCAACTGGAGCGTCTATAAGTTCATCTCCCCATGAGACAATCTGCGCGATTTCTTTTGTTCCTATTTCGTCGTTCGAAATTTGAATTGCCGTGAGAATCATCGACCTGACAAAACTTGTAACACCGTAACCGTATTGAGGGATGGAAGCTCTTTCATTTTCCAACAGGGCGGCATTAGTGTCCTGCGGGGCACTCCAAGAAGACATCAGTTCAAAGAAGCGGTCTTGAATCTTGTAGAACCATGCCTCATTTTCCCAAAGAGTGTCATCCGCGTCGATTCCCAAAACAAAGGAGTTGGAAAATTTGGGAGGGTTTTCCTGATTTAACATAAATTTTAGCCTAGAACTTTAGAAGTATTTAGAGTGTCCCCGACAGGAGTCTCCCGCGGTACTAACTTTGAGTCTATGCGGTACCTATGTATGCGTTCAGCTTGTTCAGGAAAAGCCGTTTACCTGGTTGAAATGGATGTCAAGGGAACGTCTTTTATTATTCGTGACCTTGACGAGGTGGAAGGGCCAGGCCAGGTTGTGCTTTGTGAAGTCCATGTTGGACGTCTGAAAGCTCCAAAAGGCTGGCAACTGATTGATGAACGCAGTAGAGGGAATTTGGTTCAATTCCCTGAAGATCGAGAAAACCGTCCGAAACGTCGCAAAAGAGGGGTTCTTTCAGGGTTTAAACGGGAAAGCTCTGATGAGGTTGTGAGACCTATCGGGGAGGCGCGGCATCCTTTGGAAACAGAAGACTCGAGTCAGACCCCTTCACCTGAAAAAACACCTTTGTTGGCCCGTGCTTTCACAGGTTTGAGCAAGCATCCGTCGTTACCTCAAAGCGAGTCTGTTGAAGGAGATCATGAAACAGACAGACAAGGTATTTTCGATGAAGAAGACTGGGACCAAAGAGACGCCTCGGAGGTTGATGAAGAGCGTCGAGATGGTGATCAAATGGATTTTGATTCCATTGATTTGGAACCGATTGCTTAGTTTTTAACGCCACAAACCCTTAACCCATTGGTAGGTTGAAGCCGGTTATTTATTTTCTGCGAGACTCATGGAGGAACAGTGGCCGAAATTACTGAAGCTGAAATCAAGGATTTAGCAAGAAAGCTCGTTGAAGACGTCCCACCAGACAAGGTGGATCAGTTCGAGTTCCGCGGCGCCCAGTTCGACCGCGGGTTGGCTTACGTNCAGTTCCCGGAAGGTCTCGGAGGTCTTGGTCTTGAAAGCCGAAAATTGCAAACGGTNGTTGATGCTGAACTGCGAGGCGCCGGAGTGCCTTATCATGATCTGGCNATTAACCCTATTGGNATCGGTATGGGGGCACCAGTTGTTCTCACATATGCCTCCGATGAACAGAAGGAAAGNNTATTGCGTCCCATGTTCACGGGTGAGGAAATCTGGTGTCAGCTTTTCAGCGAACCAGGCGCCGGATCCGACGTCGCTGGATTATCATCTCGAGCTGTTCTAGATGGAGACGAATGGATCGTTAACGGACAAAAAGTGTGGACGACACTCGCCCATGTTTCCAAATGGGGAATGCTCGTAGCTAGAACAGACCCTGATCAACCGAAGCATAAAGGCATGACGTATTTTCTTCTTGACATGGAATCACCTGGGGTTGAGGTCAGGCCGTTGCATCAGATCACAGGTGAAGCTGAGTTCAACGAAGTTTTCTTCAACGATGTTCGCATACCCAAAGACAGGGTTTTTGGAGACGTAGGTGCCGGCTGGAGCGCAGCTGTCACAACACTCATGAATGAGCGTGTAGCGCTCGGTGGTGGTGTTCCCAAAAAAGGAGTGGGTCCGATCCGCGATCTTATGCAAGTTTGGGAAGATAAGAAGGAAACACTTGACCCGGTAACTAGGGCGGTTTTTCGCGACAAAGTAAGCAGATTCTGGATGGAAGCTGAAGCTTTGCGACTCACAAACTGGAGGGCCAGGGAAGGAAGTAAATCAGGAAACCCGGGTCCAGAAGGTTCAGTCGGCAAACTTATGTCAGCAGAAATGAACCAGCGCATATATGAGACGTGTGTTGAAATAGCAGGGGCTGAAGGCCTTCTATATGAAGCAGGATATGACCGCAAACGACCTGAAGGCCTACGAACTGAAGGTGATCTTACGAGGTACTCGTTTTTGAGATCTCGTGCCAACACAATAGAAGGCGGCACATCTGAGATCATGAGAAACATTCTCGGGGAAAGGGTCTTGGGTCTTCCTGGAGATGTGAGAGTCGACAAGGATGTTTCCTGGGCGGACGTGCCTAGAAACTAGAAAACAGTCAGGAACGGTGCCAACCAGTTCCTTGAGCTGAGTCTTCGAGAACTATGCCACTTTCAAATAGCGAATCGCGTATCTCATCAGCTTTTGCATAATCTCCGCTTTCGCGAGCCTGATTACGTTCAACTATCAGCTCTTCGATCTTGTTCTCATCTAACTCTGATTCCTTTGAAACTGATGGGCGCTGATCGCGGCCGATTTTCAACCCGAGAACGTCTACGAGAACCTCAACAGCACATCCGATGCTTGCAGCTTCATCAGAGTTGTCTTCGTCCAAGTGGCGGTTAGCTTCACGAACAGCGTCAAAAATCACCGCAACAGCTGCAGGAGTGCCAAGGTCATCGTCCATTGCCTCATTGAACTTTGCTGCAACACTCCCGTCAGGTTCAGAATCTCCCAGATTTGCTGATCTGAAACGGTCAGCGAAAGCATCGAGGCGATCAAGGGCTGAAACAGCACCGTCAAGGGCATCTGCTCCTATTTCCATGGTGTGACGGTAATGGGTTTGAAGAACCAGAAGCCTGAGGGCGCGCGGATCCCAGTGGTCAAGCATCGCTTCAAGAGTCGTGAAATTACCCAGAGATTTGGACATTTTCTCCCCGTCGACCTGAACCATTCCGTTGTGAATCCAATATTTCGCAAATTCGCGCCCGCACCCGAGAGCTTCAGCTCTTTCATTCTCATGATGAGGGAAAATCAGGTCATCGCCACCACCGTGTATGTCAAAACCGTCACCCAAAAGGTCTAGGGACATGGCGACACATTCAATATGCCAACCGGGCCGTCCCGGGCCCCAGGGTGAATCCCAGGTCGGCTCACCGGGTTTTGCGGCTTTCCACAGTGCGAAATCGAGAGGGTCGTCTTTGCCTTCGTCAACGTCGACTCGTGCGCCGGCACCTTCTCTGAGGTCGTCAACAGTCCGGTTAACCAAAGCACCGTATTCGTCCAGTTTGTCGACGTCAAAATAGACGCCGTCATCTGTGGTGTAAGCCATCTCACGGTCGATCAGATCAGCGATCACTGAAACCATCCGGTCCACGAACTCGGTGGCACGGGGTCGCAGATCAGGGTGGGCTATGTTCAAACGGTCCATTTCGGCAATAAAGATTTCTTCGAACCGTGCAGCCAGACCAGGTTCAGAGGTTCCCTCTTCGGCTGCTCGTGCGATGATCTTGTCGTCAATGTCGGTGATGTTGGAAACAGCTTTAACCTCGTACCCTGACCATCTCAGATACCTGACGAGAATATCGAAAGCCATGGTCGAGCGGGCGTGGCCCAGGTGGGGGGCGTCGTAGACGGTGGGTCCGCACCAGTAAACCGAGACTTTCCCAGGGTCGCGAGGAGAGAAGTCGGT
The DNA here is from genome assembly GCA_002716285.1 of Acidimicrobiaceae bacterium. GTDB lineage: Bacteria > Actinomycetota > Acidimicrobiia > Acidimicrobiales > MedAcidi-G1 > MedAcidi-G1. The sequence continues at coordinate 5,050 of PBAM01000023.1, read as the reverse complement.
CTTTTCGCCTGTGAGACTGTCAGTAAATTTCAGCACAATAAAATGATACGCGAAAAGAGATGTCAGTGATTGCCAGAAACGAATTCAGACCCAAAAATCTAGACAGAGCTCAGGTCGACACCAAGGATTGCCGCTGCTTGGGTTAAAGCTGATTTGGCGTGAGAGTCATTTCCTTCACCTTCAATGGTTCTTTTAGCGAAGTTGTCGATAAGTTGACACGCTTCGGGAAGATTCAGGTCGTCATCAATTGCCGCCCTGACTTCTGTTAGAAGATTTTCAGAGTCGGGTCCGTGAGAGCAGGATGCTGCTTCGAGCATTCTTTTCAACATTGCTTCGCCTTTGTCAATGTCACCATCGAACCATTCGAAACCTGCACGGTAATGATGAGATAGCAGCGCCAGCCTGATAGCTCTGGGGTCATGCTTGGCTTTGAGGTCGCGAACGAAAACGAGGTTTCCCAAAGATTTCGACATTTTCTCTCCTTCATAGGCGACCATCCCCACGTGCATCCAATGGCGTGCAAAAGGACTGTCGTTGGCGGCGACGCTTTGAGCTGTTTCGCATTCGTGATGGGGGAAGATCAGGTCGTCGCCACCTCCGTGAAGGTCGATTGCCGGGCCGAGTTCAGACATGGCCATCGCTGAGCATTCAATGTGCCATCCGGGTCGTCCGGGGCCGAACGGCGAATCCCAAGAAGGTTCACCTTCTTGGGATTTCTGCCACAGAATGAAATCAAGGGGATTGCGGAGTCGTTCGTCTTCGGTGTTGGCGCCGCGTTCGTTGGCGAAAGAGATCATTGCCGGTTCGTCGTAACCAGAAATTTTCCCAAAATCAGAGAAGGTTGACACATCGAAAAAAGTTGTTCCATCAACCGTGTAGGTGTGTCCCTTCTCAGCGAGCTGGCTTATGAGTGAAACAATTTCGTCGATTGAACCTGTGGCAGTGGGTTCGGCAACAGCGGGACGCAACCCTAGTGCATCAACATCTTCTTTGAATTGTTCAGTCTCGGACAAACCCAGTTCAATGTAGTCAACACCGGTTTCTTTGGCTTTGGCGAGTATCGAGTCGTCCACGTCGGTGACATTGCGAACCATTTTCACTTCATGACCGAGGTCTTCAAGGCGGCGTATCAGCACGTCGAAACAAAGGTAGGTGAATGCGTGACCGAGATGAGTCGCATCGTAGGGGGTTATACCACACACGTACATTGAAACAGTGGGACCGGGTTCGAAGGGAACGATTTCACGTCGGCTCGTGTCGTAGAGGCGCATACTCATTGAAGTGACCGTAGCTTCCTGATCGTCATTTTTCAGAGTCCGCTCAGTCTCTTTCGAAAGGAACTGAATGTTCCCAGTCGGCTAAAAGTGTCCGTATGGCAGCTACGACGAGCAGAGGCTGGTCGAGCATCATGTGATGCCCCGCTAAAGGGATCTCCACGATAGGTGCCACACGACCCAGCTGTTCGTACATGTAAGCGCCGATGCCTGGTGTCACAAGCCCGTTTTCAGCTCTGAACAAGGCGATACGGCAGGTGACTTGGCGGAGAAGCTCGTCAGCGGTAGAACGGCGTTGCTCCTGGAAGACAGCCGGGTCGAACTTCCATGTCACGCCGCCTTCAACTTCGGTCAAGGACATTCGAGCAATATGGCGCATAAGGAAAGGTTCGGTGTTCTCCTGTTCGGGCACCGGCCGGAACCTTGCCATAGCGGTTGGAAAATCGGGGTGCACTTTAGGGTTGGCGAACTGGCTTCTGCGTTTAACCTGCATCTCAGGGTCAGGTGCTGTCACAGCAGAATCCAGGATGATCGCACCTGCGAGCTTGTCAGGGTGGTTCGCGGCGGTAGCCAACGTCACGTAACCACCCATCGAGTGGCCGACAACGATAGGCGGACCTTCCATTCCAGCATTTGAAGCCACAGCTGCGACTTCATCGCACCATTGGTTCAACGAATACGATTCACGTCTTCCGCTGTCACCGTGGCCTGAAAGGTCAAGAGCGGCAACACGGTAGATTTCCGCGAACTGGGAAGCCACATGAGTCCACCAGTGTGCATGAGCTGCACCGCCGTGGACGAAAACAAGACCCGGCCGTCCGGTTTCACCCCAAGTCAAATAGTGGATGTCGACTCCTTCGACATTGACCATGTGGTCGTCATAGGGGACGTCCATGGCCTTGCGGTACCAGGCTGGTGCGTCGTTAATTTCAGTTTCTTTTTCCATAAGCGCCCTCGGCAGGAATTGAACCTGCGGCCTACCGCTTAGGAGGCGGTCGCTCTATCCAACTGAGCTACGAGGGCAAACGTTTCTAATCAAGGGTATTTACCCTTATGGCTTTAGTTAAGGATATTGACTTATTAAACCCTTGGGACTAACAGATTTATGATGTGTTCTTGCCTGAACTGGACATAAGTAAAACTTGCAAAAAAGAAGTGGCATTCAAGTCTTTCGATTCTTAACAGATGTTACAGTTGTCTTATGACAAATATATAAGCTGATGCAAGCCATTTAGACCGTAATTGTCCCCGAGATCGACCTAAATAACCTTTGTATGAGAGTTCAGAGAACATGAGCAGTAGAAAAGTCGCACGAGTTGAGAGAGCAACAGTCGAGCTGCGAGAAACCCGTGCCAATCTTCTAGAAGCTGCAGCGAAACTTATCCGAATATCGGGTGTTCACTCTCTTACTCACACTGCGATAGCTGCTGAGGCTGGTGTAGCTCGTCAAAGCGTGTACAGGTATTTTAAAGACCCGGAAGAAGCTGTTGTCGCTCTGGCAGAGAACCTGGGTGTTGTGATCAGAGACACTTTCAACACCAGCTTCGAAGATGGAGGCCCGGATCCTCTAGCTCGAACCAGTAAAGCGGTAGCGTCCATGCTTGTTTCAGATTCCGTATTGAACAAAGCTCTATATCTGTCCGCTCCGCTACTGATAGCCCAGGGAAAATCTCCTGTTTTTCCAAACGAGAAGAACGAGGAAGCGCTGGGCAGGCAATTGGAAGCCTCAGGTTTAGCAGAGCCTTCTGAGGGTACAGACATGCTAGACATAGTCGGCACGTATTTCTACGGCCTTGTTTATAAGTGGGCGACAGGTTCGAGCAGCGACAAAGAGTTCTGCGCCGCAATGGGTCGACTCGCTTCAGATATTGCAGAACTGGCTGCTGGACGTAGGGCAAGCCTATGAACAAGTGTGGCGGAGTTGTCCGTGTGCTTTTTGGCTTCCTGCTCGTGGCGTCTGCGATGGTTGTGATTCCTGCTTCGCCTGCGGATGCTCTTACTGATTCGTGGGAGACAACGTGGGTTGATGAAGTCGGTTTCTCCTCCCAGATGTCATACACAGCTTTGGACATAATCCAGGGCGCTAACGGCTTTCCGATGATCGCCTCCCATGAAAAGAGCTACTACTCTCAATTTCCTGAAAAGGTGAGTATCAGGTCGTGTTCCAACGCTGCCTGCACCTCGAGTGTGCTTACCGTGATCGACGAGATGGACCGCTCGGCTTCCAATTACAGCTACCAGACATCAACTGGACCTTTGGATTACAGGGCCGTTGCTGTAACTATGGGGGCCAACGGCCTGCCAGTCGTCTTCTACCCAGCGAGAATGTACATAGGCACTTTGCCAAACCCCAACATGAACAAGGTTTACAGTGGCATAAAAGCGTATGCGTGCACGTCAGCTGACTGTTCGACTGGAACAGCTACAAGTCTGGTGGAAACTCGTAACTGTACGATAAATCGTTTCGACAACGGTTCGGACAACCTTCAAGCCACGATTGGAAACGACGGGCTTCCCGTATTCGCATACGGAACCACTGGAGGCGGATGCTATGTGACTGGTGACGGTTACACAGCAGAGAACACTATGGCGCTCTACAAATGTACGGTAGCGGACTGTTCATCGGGAACATTCAGAGCTGTAGGACCATACGATAACGATAACTACAACTACTTCATCGGTAGGTCTTCAAGAACAGCGATCGGCTCGGATGGTTTCCCGTGGATTGCGAGCATAAGGGGCACTGATGGCATTCTTCTAGCCAAATGCTCTTCTCTGGATTGTTCCTCGGGCACCGACCTGGGTCTGGTGATCCCGAGAGATAACCCAAACAGGGTCTACTCAATCTCAATGATTATCGCAGCTGATGGTCTGCCTGTGATAGCTGCAAGCACGGGGGAAGTGTTCAAGTGCACAGCGGCGGACTGTTCAACGTACTCGGAGACAGACGTCGGAGCCGCCCATGGGCATAATTACAGCAGCTACGGCCACTTAGCGCTAAGAACTGCACCTAATGGCCTTCCAACAGTCACATACTCATATAGAGATGGCAGTGACTTCGTCAATTACGGTGACGTCTTCACATATCAGTGCACGGCAGCGGACTGTTCGACTAGCACCGTGCATACGACTGCCAACTGTGAAGATGTCTTCGCGAATGTATTCGAAACCGCCACGAACCCCACTAGCGCCTGCATGTCCTACGGTGGGGCCAATAACCTTGGCAGCTTCTTGGCGACCTACTACGACAGTGCAGGTGAACTCGTAACCGTAGGTGCAGGAAATTTGGACCGTAGGCTTCACTTGTCTTACAGCGGTGCGGGCTCAGGTGGCGGGGGTGGGACTCCTGCCGGTGTCACTCTTTCAGGGACTACGGCAACTGTCTCCGAGGCGGGTACGACAGGGACTTTCACTGTCGTTCTTGATGCACAGCCGACTTCTGACGTGGTGATTTCAGCCACGTCTGCTGACACAGGAGAAGCAACCGTTTCGCCTGCAACGTTGACTTTCACCAACGCCAACTGGGACACACCACAGACTGTGACGATCACAGGGGTCAACGACAGCCTCGTTGACGGCAACCAGACCACGAACGTAACCGTCTCGGTGGTCGACGGTTCTTCTGACGATGCTTATGACTCTGTTGCGGATTCGACTATGACAGTCACAACCTCTGACGACGACACGGACGCACCAACTACCACTGTTGCACCAACTACCACTGTTGCACCAACTACCACTGTTGCTCCCTCGACTGGCACTGTGAGTCTTTCAGC